>JBFLZB010000087.1 GCA_040756475.1 Thermodesulfobacteriota bacterium | reverse complement strand
AGCTGGGGTACGTGGACGAGGTGATCCTGCCCGAGGACACCCGCATCCGGGTCATCCAGGCGCTGGAGGCGTGCCGTCACAAGCGCGACTCCAACCCCCCACGCAAGCACGGCAACATCCCGCTCTAAAGGAGTCCAGTCCCATGAGCCGCTTCGACCTCGTCATCAACGGCAACCCCTACCGGGTGGAGATCGGACGGATCTCCGGAGCCGGTGCCAGCGTCACGGTGAACGGCGTGGCCTACCAGGTGGAGATCGCCTCGGGGGCGACGGCAGCCCCGGCGCCCGGTCCGGCCGGCCCGTCGCCGGCCCCCGCCCCTGCTGCGGCTGCCGCCCCCCCTGCAACCGCAGCCCCGCGCCCCGCACCGGCTCGGGCGCCTGCCCCAGGGGCCGGGGAGGTCATCGCCGCTCCCATGCCCGGCCACATCCTGAGCGTGTCGGTCAAGCCGGGGGATGCCGTGGAGGTGGGCGACACGGTGGTGGTCATGGAGGCCATGAAGATGGAGAACGAGATCAAGGCCCACGCGGCCGGCACCGTGGCCGAAGTGAAGGTGGCCAAGGGCCAGGACGTGGGGGTGGGCGAAGTGCTGGTGGTGATCGGCGCCTGAGGGCGCCGGCGGAAGGGGAAGGAGGAAGACGATGAGCCGCGAGACCGTGCGCCAGAAAGTCCAGGAGTGGGAGGACAAGGTCATCGCCAAGACCCTGGCGAAGTTTCCGGAACGGAAGCCCCGTTTCGAGACCACCGCGGGCCTGGAGGTGAAGCGCCTCTTCAGCCCGGGGGACGTGGACGGCGATGGGTACCTGGAACGGGGGGGGCTGCCGGGAGAGTACCCCTTTACCCGGGGGGTGCAGCCCACCATGTACCGGGGCCGGTTCTGGACCATGCGCCAGTACGCCGGGTTCGGCACCGCCGAGCAGACCAACGAACGGTACAAGTACCTGCTGGCCGAGGGGCAGACCGGCCTCTCGGTAGCCTTCGACCTGCCGACCCAGATCGGGTACGACTCGGACCACGAGCTCGCCGAGGGGGAAGTGGGGAAGGTGGGCGTGGCGATCGACACCCTGCGGGACGCGGAGATCCTGTTCGACGGCATCCCGCTGGACAAGGTCTCCACCTCCATGACCATCAACTCCACGGCGGCCGTCCTGCTCTCCATGTACATGGCGGTCGCGCAAAAGCAAGGGGTGGCGAAGGACAAGCTCCAGGGCACGATCCAGAACGACCTGCTCAAGGAGTACGTGGCGCGCGGCACCTACATCTTTCCGCCGGGGCCGAGCCTCAAGGTCATCACCGACATCCTGGCCTACTGCAAGGATCAAGTCCCCCAGTGGAACACGATCTCCATCTCGGGCTACCACATTCGCGAGGCGGGGAGCACCGCCGTGCAGGAAGTGGCCTTCACCCTGGCCAACGCCATTGCCTACGTGCAGGCGGCGGTGGACACCGGGCTCGACGTGGACGAGTTCGCGGGGCGGCTCTCCTTCTTCTTCAACTGCCACAACAACCTCCTGGAAGAGGTGGCGAAGTTCCGCGCCGCGCGCCGACTGTGGGCCCGGATCATGAAGGAGCGGTTCGGGGCCAAGGACAAGCGAAGCCAGATGCTGCGGTTCCACACCCAGACCGCCGGCTGCAGCCTCACGGCGCAACAGCCCGACAACAACGTGGTGCGGGTGACCTTGCAGGCACTGGCGGCGGTGCTGGGGGGCACCCAGAGCCTCCACACCAACTCCCGGGACGAGGCCCTGTGCCTGCCGACCGAAGACTCGGTGCGCATCGCGTTGCGCACCCAGCAGATCATTGCCTACGAGGCGGGGGTGGCCGACACGATCGATCCCCTGGGGGGCGCCTACAGTGTGGAGGCCCTTACCGACCAGATCGAGGCCGGGGCCCAGGAGTACATCGCCAAGATCGACGCCATGGGGGGTGTGGTGAAGGCCATCGAGGCGGGCTACCTCCAGGGGGAGATCGCCGACGCGGCCTTCGCGTACCAGCGCTCCGTCGAGTCGGGGGAGCAGGTGGTGGTGGGCGTCAACCAGTTCCAGGTCAAGGAAGAGATGCCCAAGAACATGCTGCGGGTGGACCGGGAGGTGGAGGCCTACCAGCGCAGGAAGCTGGCCTCCGTCAAGGCCGAGCGGGACGGCGCGAAGGTCGCCGCGGCCCTGGGGGAATTGAAGCGGGTCGCAACCGACGGCGGCAACGTCGTTCCCCCGGTCTTCGAGGCGGTCAAGACCTACGCCAGCCTCGGGGAGATCTCCGACGTCCTGCGGAGCGTCTACGGCGAATACACCGAGGGGGGCTGACCGAGAGAGTGTTCTCGGCTTTGACAGGGCCGGCCTGATGGCCGGGGAGGAAGCTGCGATGGCTCAAAAGAAGATCCGTGTCCTGATCGCCAAGCCGGGCCTCGACGGGCACGACCGGGGCGCAAAGGTGGTGGCCCGGGCCCTGCGCGACGCCGGCATGGAAGTCATCTACACCGGCATCCGCCAGACCCCCGAGAAGATCGTCGCCGCCGCCGTCCAGGAAGACGTGGACGTGGTGGGGCTCTCCTGCCTCTCCGGGGCACACCTGGTGCTCTTCCCCCGGGTAGCGGAGGGTCTCAGGAAAAGAGGAAAGGCCGAGCTCCTCCTCTTCGGAGGCGGCATCATCCCCGCCGAAGACATCCCGGCCCTCAAGGAGTCCGGCTTCGCCGAGATCTTCCTGCCGGGCACCGATACCGGCGACGTGGTGAATTTCATTCACGAGAGAGTTTCTTAAAGGCTGTGCGTTGCACGTTGCCCGTTGTGGGTGGGAGTGCCGGAGGCTGGCTCTTCCGCCAACGAGCAACGGGCAACGCGCGACCAACAGACGAGAGGAGCTACCCATGCCGAACAAGATCAACCACATCGGAATTGCGGTCCCCGACATCGAGGCCGCGGCGAAGTTCTACATTGAGCACTTGGGGCTCCAGCTCGGGGGGATGGAGGAGGTGCCGGACCAGAAGGTGAAGGTCGCCTTCCTGCCCATCGGCGAGGTGCGCCTGGAGCTCGTCCAGCCCACGAGCCCCGAGTCCCCCGTGGCCAAGTTCCTGGAGAAGAACGGCGGAGCCGGGTTCCACCACATCGCCTATCAGGTGGAGGACGCCGCCGCCGAGGTGGAGCGCCTCAAGTCCGCGGGGGTGAAGATGGTGGACGAGAAGCCCCGCACCGGCGCCCACAACACCCGCATCGCCTTCGTCCACCCCAAGGCCTCGGGGGGGGTCCTGACCGAGCTCGTCCAGGAGATGGGCCACCACGGGTAGCGGCCTGCGGCTGCGCCCGCCGTGCCACGCTTCAGGGGCCGCCCGGCAAGGAGCCGGGCGGCCCCCGTGCGTATTCCCCAACGAAATCGAAATCGAAATCGCGATTGCGAGACCCTTCGACTCCCGATTTCGATTTCGAACCAGGCAACGGGAGTGGGGCGGGCCGCCGGTGCCGGGACCCGAGAAATCATCATTATATATAACGTCCCATCCTGAGCCCTCCTGTCCAAAATTGTCCTTGACTGTCCCAGGGTGGCGCCTAAGATAACGCCCGACAACACGCACCGTCCGGCCCGCCGATCCATTCGCCGAACCCACAGCGGACGAAGGGTCTCCCCGGCGCGCCGGCTGCCGTCACCCGCAGTCAGGAGACTCTTCGATGCGCATCGCCCTGGCGTACAACGCCAAGCCCCCCGAACGGGACGCCATCCGCGCCGCCCGCCCGGAACTGCTGGTGGAGGAGGAAGACGAACCTCCGTCGCTAGACCCGGAGGCGTCCGAAGACCTCTACGCCGAGTGGGACGACGCCGAGACCGTGCTCGCGCTCGCGTCGGCCCTGGAGAGCCGCCACCAGGTGACCCTGGTGGAGGCCCGCCACGACTTTCCCCTGCGCATCCGGGCCGCCCGGCCCGATCTGGTCTTCAACATCGCCGAGGGCTTCTACGGCGCGAGCCGCGAGGCCCAGGTCCCCGCCATCCTCGAGATGCTCGGGATCCCCTACACGGGGTCCGATCCCCTGACGCTCGCCCTGTGCCTCGACAAGGCCCGGGCCAAGGAGGTGCTGGCCTACCGGGGCGTGCCCACGGCGCCCTTCGTCGTGGTGGAGGACGCCGGGGAGCTCCCCCTGGCCCGCCAGGTGCCGCTGCCCGCCATGGTGAAGCCCCTCTTCGAGGGGTCGAGCAAGGGGATTCGGGACGACCAGCTCGTGCGGGATCGGGCCTCCCTCGAGGACCGGGTGCACCGCATCCTGGGCACCTACCGCCAGCCGGCGCTGGTGGAGGCGTTCCTGCCCGGGCGCGAGTTCACGGTGGCCATCCTGGGCAACGGGGCGGGGCTGCGGGTACTGCCCCCCGTAGAGATCCGGTTCGACGTCTTTCCCCCCGGCGCCAACCCCATCTACTCCTGGGAAGCCAAGTGGGTCTGGGACCGCCCCGAGGCCCCCCTCAAGGTCTTCGACTGCCCCGCCCGATTGAACCCCGAGGAGGCCGAAGCCATCGACGACCTGTGCCGCCGCACCGCCCGGGTGCTCCGGCTGCGCGACTGGTCCCGCATCGACGTGCGCCTCGACGCCGCCGGCGTGCCCAATGTCCTCGAGGTCAACCCCCTTCCCGGAGTGCTCCCGGACCCCGCCGCCAACTCCTGCTACCCCAAGGCGGCCCGGGCGGCAGGGCTCGACTACGCCGCCATGGTGCTCGCCGTGGCCGATGCGGCGCTGGGGAGGCTGGGATGGGCGCCCTGAAGACGAACCCGCGGGTGGTGGTGCTCTACAACCGGCCGGGCCCCGGGGCCGTGCCCGAGCCCTCCGACATCGGTGTCCTGGACGAAGTCGAGGACGTGTGCGCGGCTCTTGGGAGCCGCGCGTACGAGGCCGAACGGGAAGGAGTGGATCGGGAGACCCTCTTCGCCGCGGTGGAGGGCCTCGCCGACCGGCGCGCCGACACCGTGGTCTTCAACCTCTGCGAGGGGATCGGGGGGGAGTCCCGCTTCGAGCCCGTGGTGGCCGGACTCCTGGAGCTCCACGGGATCCGCTTCACCGGCAACGCCGCCGCCAGCCTCACCTGCGCCCTGGACAAGCGCGTCGCCAAGGCGCTGCTCTTCGCCGCGGGCATCCCCACCCCGGGCGCCCGGGTCTACCGGCGGGTGCCCTCCGCTGCCGCGGTGGGCGATCTGGCCTTTCCCCTGGTGGTCAAGCCCCTGAGGGAGGACGCGAGCCTGGGCATCAGCGCCGAGTCTTTCGTGCGCACCCCCGAGGCCCTGGTGGCGCGCGTGGCCTACGTGATCGAGACCCTGGGCCAGCCGGCTCTTGCCGAGGTGTACCTGGAGGGTCGGGAGTTCAACGTGGCCGTGGTGGGCACGGGGCAGCAGGCCCGCGTGCTCCCCGTGGCCGAGATCGCCTTCGAGGGTTACGGGGAGGGGGAACCGCGCCTGGTCACCCACGACGCCAAGTGGCGCGAGGGGAGCGCCGACGACCGCCGCACGGTGCCCCGATGCCCGGCCTCCATCGGAGAGAACCTGCGGGCCCGCCTGGAGACCATCGGGCTCTCCTCCCACCGGGCCCTGGAGTGCCGCGACTACGCCCGCTACGACGTGCGCCTCGACGCCCGGGGCAACCCCCAGGTGATCGACGTCAACCCCAACCCCGACCTCGCCCGACGGGCGGGGCTCGCCCGCGCGGTGGCCGCGTCGGGGGAGCCCTACGAGGACTTCGTGGCCCGCATCGTCCAGTGGGCCTGGGAGCGCTCGCCGTGAGGCCCCTGGCGCCCGGCGACGTTGCCTCGCTGATCGGCCTGGTGGAGGCCTCGGAGGTCTTTCGGCCCGACGAGGTGGAGGTGGCGCGCGAGGTCCTGGAGGCGTGCGCGGCCAAGGGGGAGGCCTCGGGGTACTTCGGCCGCGTCGAGGACGGCGAAGCCGGGGACCCCCGGGGGTTCGCCTGCTGGGGGCCGACGCCCTGCACCCAGGGTACCTTCGACCTCTACTGGCTCGTGGTGCACCCCCGGGCCCAGGGGCGAGGGGCCGCCACCCGGCTCCTGGCCGAGGCCGAAGCCGACGTGCGCCGCCGTGGGGGCCGCCAGCTCATCGCCGAGACCTCGAGTACCGATCCGTATAGTCCGGCGCGCTCGTTCTACGAGGCCCGGGGGTTTCGTGCCGTGGCCCGCATTCCCGACTTCTACCGGCCCGGAGATGCCAAGGTCGTCTACGTCAAACCGCTCCACCCCAACCAAGGAGGAAAGTAGGAGCGATGGAACTCTGGCAGAAGATCCTCAACTCGTCCTTCCGCCAACCCGCCCAGTTGGCCAAGTACTTTCGGGGCATCGACGTGGCGTCGCTCGACCGCGTGGCCGAGACCTACCCCATGTGCATCAACCCGTACTACCTGAGCCTCGTGGAGCGGCCCGACGACCCCATCGGGCGCCAGTGCATCCCCGACCCGGAAGAGCTCGAGGCCAGCGCCTCGGTGCCCGACCCCCTGGCCGAGGAGAGCACGAGCCCGGTGCCGTGCCTGGTGCACCGGTACCCGGACCGGGCGCTGTTCCTGGTCACGACCCGCTGCGCCATGTACTGCCGGTTCTGCACCCGCAAGCGCAAGGTGGGCAAGCAAGACGAGCCCATCACCGAGGAGATGCGCCGCGACGCCATCGCCTACATCGCACGAACCCCGGAGATCCGCGACGTGATCGTATCCGGCGGCGACCCGCTGCTCCTGCCCGACGAGACCCTGGAGGGCCTCCTCCAGAGCCTGCGGGCCATCCCCCACGTGGAGATGGTGCGCATCGGGACCCGGGTGCCCTGCGTGCTCCCCCAGAGGGTCACCCGCAAGCTCGCGGACATGCTCAAGAAGTACCACCCGCTCTACATGAACGTGCACTTCGAGCACCCCCGGGAGGTCACGCCCCAGGCCGCGAAGGCCCTGAACCGGCTTGCCGACGCGGGCATTCCGCTCGGCAACCAGTCCGTGCTCCTCAAGGGGGTCAACGACGACCCGGCCACCTTCGTGGAGCTCAACCGCAAGCTCCTGGCCTGCCGGGTGCGGCCCTACTACATCTACCAGGCCGACCCGGTGGAAGGCACCGAGCACTTCCGCACCCCCGTGGACGCCGGGCTCGCCGTGGTCCGGGGCCTGCGGGGGCACACCTCGGGCCTGGCCGTGCCCCAGTACGTGATCGACGCCCCCGGCGGCGGCGGCAAGATCCCCCTCCTGCCCGAGTACGTGGTGGCCCGGGACGGGGAGCGGGTGCTCCTGCGAAACTACAAGGACCAGTACTACGTCTATCCCGAGGTGGACCAGACCCCGGCCGTGCCCCCCCTGGCCGCCCGGTGCCCCCTCTCCCTCGACCCCGACCCCGACCCCGACCCGGTGGGGCGCGTCCAGGCCTGATCTGGTCCCCCCCTCCCGTAGGCGCAAAGGGCCCCGGCGGCGACGCCGGGGCCCTTTCGTCGTCGTCGGCAGGAGCAGTTGCGTCAGTCTGCTCCCGGCTCCCGCCGCTCCCCCGGGGTGATCTCCTCCTCCCACCGCGGCGTAGCGTCCTCCAGGGGCGTCCGGCAGGGCGGACCGGAGGCGAACCGGTAGCTCTCCACGGTGCGGTCGGGGCCGATGCGGATGACCGACGCCGACGAGGTGCCGAAGCGGCTCGCGATCCTTGACCCCTCGGAGGGGTGGATGCACAGGGGTGTGGTGTCGGGGCCCGGGCGCTCGTGGTCCGATAGGAAGCGGGCCAAGGCCGCGTCGTCGGGGGCGCGGCCCACCGCGGCCAGCGCCTCCATGCGCTCCCGGGACCGCCGGGCCTTGGGATCGGCCGGGTCGCGGAACCGGGCGTTGGTGATGACGTGGAACCCGGGCATCAGGCGGTACGCCTGGGTGCCCTCGGGGGCGTGGTCCACCACGAAGGCCTTGACCGGATCGGCCACGAGCAGCGTGTAGGCCTTGCACGCCGGGGCCGCCCACTCGGCGAAGCGCCGAGCCTCCTCGGCCGTGCCGTGCCGCAGGGTCTCGAGCACCACGGCGCCCCGGCTGCACAGGCTCGCGGAGTCCCTGCGCAGGGTGCCCTCGTGGTTGGCCAGGCTCACCAGCACCCCCGCCTCGTTCACCCCCATCCACGTCCCCCCGGCCGCCAGATCCCGGGGCCCCCAGATCCGCGGCACCGACGAGAGCAGCTCCGGCCCCCGCCAGGCCCGGTCGAGGATCTCGTCCCGGTTGGCGGCAAAGAGCACCGGCTCCTCGGGAAAAACCTGGAAGAAGAGGTGCAGCGTACACATGGGTCCGGCTCCGGGCCCGGCGAGTCGCCAAAAAAGTGGGGGAGAGCCGCCAGTGTAGTGGCCGGGGCGCCGGCGGGCAACCCGGGCCCGTTTTGCCGGCGAGCCCTCCGACGGCAGCAAGAAATCACTCCTTTGGGCGATGCGCTGCGGGCAGATGGCAGCTATCCTGAGCCCGTCGCCCCCCGGGCCCCAGGGGCCCGGTTTGGAGTGACAGGATCTGTCACACGTGGGTGGTATCCTCGCGGTGTGCAGTTTCATGACCGAAGGGAGCACGACGAGCGACCCATGTCCCTTCCTCCCCCCGTCCCAGAGAGTCCGCGCCAGTCCCCGGCCCACGTCGCCGGGGACGGCCGCGTGCAACCGTTGGCCCACGTGACCGAGGACGGCCGAGTGCATCTGCTAGCCGACCACCTGACCGGCACCGCGGAGGGCACGGGCCTGCGGCGGTCCGTCAACACGCAATCCGATCTGAGATGAACCCATGGACTTCGTAGCAAGGTTCAGACAGTCAGACGGGACCGCGCAAAGCCTTTCAGACCACCTGGAGGGTTCGGCAAGGCTCGCATCGCTTTTCGCGTCCAAGGTCGGTTTGCCGAAGACCGGAGAGCTGATGGGTCTGCTGCACGACCTCGGCAAGTACTCTGACGCCTTCCAGGCGTACCTCAAGTCCGCCCAGGGGAAGATCGAGCCGGAAGACGAGGAGTACGTCGATGCCGCCCGTGAGAAGGGGAAGATCGATCATTCCACCGCGGGAGCTCAGTACGTCTGGGCAAAGAAGGAAGGTTCTCCGTCACGTCAGCTGATCGCGGAACTCGTCGCTCTCTGCATCGCGTCGCACCACTCCGGCTTGATCGACTGCCTGTCAGCCGTCGGGGACGACGTTGTCGGCAAGCGGTTGGCGAAGGCCGAGGATAGGGCGCATTTCGCGGAGGTGGCGGGCAGGATCGACGAGCACGTGCGCCGCCGTGTTGAGAGCATACTTGCCCCGCCGACTCTCGAAGATGAACTGCAAGAGCGGCTCTTGCAGCTTGTCCAGGGTGTGCCGTCACAGGAAGTCCGCCAGTTCCTCCTCGGCCTCCTCGCCCGGTTCCTCTTCAGTGCCCTTGTCGACGCGGACCGCCTGAATTCGGCAGAGCGGGACCCAGCATCAACGCCGCCGTGGCCTCGGTTGCGTGAGGAGCTGGAAACCTACGTGTCGGGTTTCGCCATTCGGAACCAGATCGACGCAAGCCGTGGCGAGATCTCCTCGTCGTGTCTCGCGTTTGCCGAGAGGGAGAAGGGCCTGTACCAGCTCACCGTGCCCACCGGCGGCGGAAAGACGCTGGCGAGCCTTCGTTTCGCCCTGCGCCACGCCGAGAAGCACCAGATGGACCGAATCGTCTACGTGGTGCCGTACACTTCGATCATCGACCAAAATGCCCGCGTCGCCCGCGCTGTCTTCTCGGACCTGGAGAGGGGCGGGCATCCGGTCGTGCTGGAGCACCACTCGAACCTCACGCCGGAGCGAGACACGGCGGAGAACAAGCTTCTGGCCGAGAACTGGGATGCCCCAATCGTCTACACCACCGCGGTCCAGTTGCTGGAGACCTTGTTCGGGTCCGGCACTCGAGGGGTGAGGCGGTTCCATCAGCTCGCCAATGCCGTCGTCATCTTCGACGAGGTTCAGACCATACCGATCCGGACGGTTCATCTCTTCAACAATGCGGTCAATTTCCTGACCCGGCAGTGCGGCTCAACGGTCGTGTTCTGCACGGCCACACAGCCCCTGCTGGACAAGGTCGAGCCCCGTAAAGGAGCGGCCATCCTCGCGCCAAACGCCCAGATGGTGCCCGGAGTGGATGACCTGTTCCGAAGGCTTCGGCGCGTCGACGTCGAAGACAGATGCAAACCTGGAGGCTGGACAGAAGAAGAGGTGGCGGACGCGGCGATGGGACTCCTGGACGAGGCCGGAAGCGTGCTCATCGTCGTCAACAAGAAGGCCCAGGCTCGGAACCTGTTCCAGCGGCTTCAAGGAAGGGCCGAGCGCGTCCACCACCTCAGCACTTCCATGTGCCCAGCCCACCGCATGAAGGTACTCGACGAGGTGAAGCGCTGCCTCGACCCGGCCGACCCGTCGCCCGTCATCTGCGTGAGCACCCAACTCATCGAGGCCGGCGTGGACGTGGACTTCGGCTCGGCGATCCGCTACCTGGCGGGCCTTGATTCCGTCGCCCAGACGGCAGGGCGCTGCAATCGCAACGGTCTTCGTTCGCTGGGCAGGGTGCTCGTCGTCAATCCGGCCGACGAGAACCTCGATAGACTGCCTGACATCCAGAAGGCGCAAGAGGTCACGCTGCGCGTCCTCGGCGAGTACCGCGCGAACCCGGCCGCCTTCGATCACGACCTGCAGGGTCCGGCAGCGATGGAGCGTTTCTACTTCTACTATTTCTACGGACGGAAGCACGAGATGGTGTTTCCTGTCGCGTCCCGTGAAATCGGGAGGGAGGGCGACCTTCTCTCCCTGCTTTCAGACAACCGAGAGGCGGTGGAGGCGCACAAGGCCACGGTCAGGAAGGCGCCGCCTTACCTCCTTCGACAATCGTTCATGACCGCTGCCGAGGCCTTCCGCGCCATCGACTCCGAGACCGAGGGGGTGATCGTCCCCTATGGACAGGAAGGGGAACGGCTCATCGCCGAACTCTGCTCGGCCTCGCAGGTGCAGAGGAAATTCGAGCTCTTGAAGGCAGCACAACGGTATTCGGTCAACCTGTTTCCCCATGAAGTTCGAAAACTCAAGGAGATGAGCCGTCTCCATGAGACATGGGACGGCAGCGGCATTTACTACCTCGACGAACGCCACTACAGCGCGCAGTTCGGTGCGAGCACGGACGAGGTCTCCGAGATGAAGGTGCTCATCGGATGACGGGAGGTGTGCATGAAGAACCGGGTCGAGTTCAAGGTGTCGGGGCGCTTCGCGCTCTTCACCGATCCGCTGACCAAGATCGGCGGCGAGAAGTGCTCCTACCACATCCCGACGTATGAAGCGCTGAAGGGCATCGCCAAGTCGGCGTACTGGAAGCCGACCTTCGTCTGGGCGATCGATCGGGTTCGGGTGATGCGGCGGATCCGAACCCAGTCCAAGAGCGTCAAGCCGCTCGCCTACGGCGGCGGCAACTCCCTAGCGATCTACACCTACCTCGCCGACGTGGAGTACCAGGTCCAGGCCCGCTTCGAGTGGAACCCTCATCGCCCCGACATGGAACAGGACCGCAAGACCGAGGCCCACTGGAACATCGCCCAGCGGATGATCAAGAAGGGGGGCCGGCAAGATATCTTCCTGGGCACGCGCGAGTGCCAGGGATACGTCGAGCCCTGCGTCTTCGGTGAAGGGCCGGGAGAGTACGACGGTTGCGGCGATCTGGCCTACGGCCTCATGTTCCACGGCTTCGACTACCCCGACGAAACCGGGGTCAACGAGTTGCACAGCCGCTTCTGGAGGCCGGTCATGGCGGACGGAGTCGTCACCTTTCCAAGGCCCGAGGAGTGCACGATCCGTAGGTTTGTGCGAAAGATGATCCCCAAGCCGCCGAGGTCCGCGGGGCTGGCGGAGGAGGGGCTGGAGGCATGAGCTGGATCGAAAGGCTCTATCAGACCTACGAGAGCAACAAGACCGCGATCGGCGACCCTGGGGAGGAAATGCCGCTTCTGCCGATCTGCCATACCACCCAGAAGGCCCACGTGACCATCGTCATCGACGGTAATGGCAACTTCCTCAGGGCTTCCGTGGTTCCGAAGACGGAGGCGCGGACCATCATTCCAGCGACCGAGGATTCGGCCGGCAGGACGAGCGGCACGACGCCCCACCCGCTCTGCGACAAACTCCAGTATGTCGCGGGCGACTATGCGCGGTTCGGAGGCGAAAAGGAGCCTTGTCATGAGGACTACTTGGCACTCTTGAAGCGCTGGAAGGACATGGACGGCGGCCAGGCGAAACTCTCGGCGGTCTTCGCATACGTGAGCAAGGGGGCCGTGGCCGCTGACTTGGTCAAAGGGGGCGTGCTCCATGCCGACGCGACTTCTTCGAGACTGATCAACGAGTGGCCGGACAAGAAGAGCGCCCCTGAGATATTCAGGCTGTTGGCTGGCGGGTACGACGCCAAAGGCAAGAGCAAACCGTGGCAGGCAGATGCGTTCGTGCGATGGAGTGTAGAGACTCCGGGCGACCCTCAACCCGAAGTATGGCTCGACCGAGGCTTATGGGAGTCCTGGGAAAGGTACTACGGGAGTCTTAAATCGTTGCAGGGCTTGTGCTTCGTGACAGGAGCGGTAGCCGATCTTGCCAAGCAGCATCCGGCGAAGATACGTAACGATGGCGACAAGGCCAAGCTGATCTCTTCCAATGACATCTCCGGATTCACCTTTCGCGGTCGCTTTGCGGATGCTGAAGAGGCGTGCGGAGTGGGGTTTCGCGTCACACAAGAGGCCCACAGCGCCCTCAGGTGGCTCATCGCACGCCAAGGCCGCCGGGACGGCGATCAAGCCGTCGTGGCCTGGGCCGTGTCCGGAGTGGAAATACCAGACCCCATGGCCGATTCGTTCTCCTTGCTGTTCGGCGGACCGGCAGAGGAAGTCAATGGGGGCGGATACACCGCTCAAGAGGTCAGCCTAGCTTTGTCCGCGAAGATCGGCGGCTACTCGGCGAGACTTGCGCACACGGACGACGTTGTGGTCATGGCACTCGATTCGGCGACGCCGGGGCGCATGGCGATCCGATACTACCGCGAACTGACGGGGTCCGAGTTTCTGGCTCGAATCGAGAACTGGCACCGTGGCTGTTGCTGGCGGCAGCACTTCGGGAAGGACCGGATTTTCTTCGGCGCGCCGGCGCCCCGGGACATCGCCGAGACGGCATACGGCACGTGGCGCGACGGGAAGGTCCACATCGACGACAAGATCATGAAGGCAACCGTCGAACGGCTGCTTCCGTGCATCGTGGACGGTGCAGCCTTGCCGCGGGACCTCGTGGACTCTTGCGTTCGGCGTGCAAGCAGCCGGAACGGGATCGAACCGTGGGGCTGGGAGAAGACTCTTGGAATTGCCTGTGCGCTCTTCCGCTACCAATACAAGGAAAGGAACTATGCCATGGCACTGGAGCGGGACCGGAACACCAGAGACTACCTTTACGGCCGTTTGCTGGCGTTGGCTGAGCACATGGAGAGCCGGGCGTTGTACGTAGGCGGCGAGCAGCGGGCGACCAATGCCGAGAAGCTCATGCAGCGCTTCGCGGATCGGCCCTACTCGACCTGGCTCACTTTGGAGACTGGTTTGACTCCCTACAGGGTCAGATTGCGCGCCAAACGCCCGGGATTTCTTCATAGGCTCGAGACAGAGATAGACGAGGTGGTCAGCGTCTTTGACGGCGACGACTTCACCTCCGATAAGCGCCTGACCGGGGAGTTCTTGCTCGGCTACCACTGCCAGAGAGAAGCGCTGCGGCCGGTCTCAGCGAAGGAGGGGGAGCAGGAAGCAGGCGAAGTGGGCGAGACAGACACCGACAACGAGGAATAGTGGCGAACACTTCTGACCGGACGAGGAGAATGCCATGAGTCTGACGAACAAGATCGATTTTGCGGTGGTCTTCAAAGTCGTGAACGCGAACCCCAACGGCGACCCGCTCAACGGCAACCGTCCTCGGACGACCTATGACGGTCTGGGCGAGCTTTCCGACGTCTGCCTCAAGAGGAAGATGCGCAACCGACTGATGGAAGCAAAGCAAAACATCTTCGTCCAATCCGATGACAACAAGGTGGACGACCACCCAAGCCTCCGATCTCGCGCTGATGCAGTGCTTTCCGGCATCAAGGCGCCGGGGGAAATCGCGAACAAGGCCTGCTCCACTTGGCTCGATGTGCGTGCCTTCGGCCAGCTTTTCGCGTTCAAGGCCGCGGGCGGGAAGAAGGGCAAGACCAAGGAAGGGGAGGAGGTTGCCGACGACAAGAGCGTCTCCATCGGCATTCGCGGGCCGGTCAGCGTCCAAGCGGCATTCAGCGTGTCCCCCGTCAGCCTCACCAGCACGCAGATCACCAAGAGCGTCAGCAGCGAGGGCGACGGCACGAAGCGCGGTTCGGATACCATGGGCATGAAGCACCGCGTCGACCGGGGGATTTACGTGTTCTTCGGGAGCATGAACCCGCAGCTTGCCGTCAAGACGGGGTTCAGCGACGGCGACGCGGCGGCCATCAAGGCGGTCTTGCCCCGCCTCTTCGAGAACGACGCCTCGTCCGCTCGTCCCGAGGGGAGTATGGAAGTGCTGAAAGTCGTATGGTGGCAGCACAACTGTCCGAGCGGTCAAGCCTCCTCCGCGAAGGTCCATCAGAGCCTGACGGTCAACGATACGGATGATCCCGCGAGCGTTCTTTCATTCGAGGTCGGGAAAGGCCCCAGCGACTCGGGCGCCAACTGGCCGCAGCCGGAAGTCATGGACGGCGTATGAAGTCTGCAATCGCTATTCTGGCGTGACAAGGGTGTTGAAGTGAACCCTATCGTCTATCTCGAGACCATGGTGGTGAGTTACTTGACCGGTCGCCCGAGCCGCGACTTGGTCGTCGCCGCCCACCAGCAACTCACGCGCGATTGGTGGGAGTCGTCCCGAGACCGCTACGAGGTGGTGGCCTCGGAACTCGTGGTCAGGGAGGCGGGCGCCGGCGATCCAGGGGCCGCGGAATCGAGGCTGGCGGCCTTGAAGGGAATCCCGCTTCTGGGGGCGAGTGAGCCTGCGCTGGCGCTGGCTCGCCGCCTCGTCGCAGCCGGCGCCATCCCAGCGGATGCCACGGAAGACGCGCTCCATATCGCCATCGCCGTAACGAACGGTGCGGACTACCTCCTCACGTGGAATTGTCGTCACCTCGCCAACGCGGTGATGCGGCAGCGGATCGAGGACGTCTGCGAGGCGGCTGGAAACCGCCCTGTTGTGATCTGCACACCCGAGGAACTGATGGAGGCGTGACCCATGTGGATCGATCCCATCGTCGAAGAGGTTCGGGCTGCCCGCGCCGCTCACGCGGCGAAATTCGGGAATGACCTCGATGCCATCTTCCAAGATCTCAAGCGGTGCGAGCGCGAAAGCGGCCAGCGGTACGGCAGCTACCCGCCCAAGCGGCTCTATGGCGGGGGCCGTTCGGACGAACACCGCCACGACGTCGCGAACGAGCCTGAGGGGGAGGATGGGCGCGGTGAACGACGGTAGGGGCTCCTCCGATTCCCCCCGCATCCTTCTCCCCCACGGAGGTTACCGGAAGCTGCGCAGCTTCCAGGCGGCGCAGCTCGTCTACGACGCCACCGTGGTGTTCTGCGGCCGGTTCGTGGACCGCCGCTCGCGCACCCACGACCAGATGGTGCAGGCGGCCCGGAGCGGGGTGCAGAACATCGCGGAAGGAAGCATGGCCTCGGCCACCTCGAAGAAGACCGAGCTCAAGCTCACCGGCGTGGCCCGGGCGAGCCTCGAAGAGCTTCTGCTCGACTACGAAGATTTTCTCCGGCAGAGGGGCCTGCGAATCTGGCCCAAAGAATCGTCGGAGGCGTTGGAAGTGCGGCGGCGGCTTCAGGGGCCTTCGGTGGACAGGTCAGACAGGTCAGACAGGTCAGACACGTCAGACTCGTCAGACGGGTCGGACACGTCCGACAAGGCAGACCCCTGCGGCATCGCCGCCGCCTCGGCAGAGGTGGCTGCCAACACCCTGGTGTGCCTCATCAACCAGGCCAGTTACCTGCTGCGGCGGCAGTTGCAGGCTCTGGAGCGCCAGTTCCTCGAGGGAGGCGGCGTCACCGAGCGCTTGTACCAGGCGCGGCAGAAGGCCCGCAGGGAGTCGCGGCGATGATCGCCGAGTCCGACTTGATCCCCCTCTCCGCCCTCCAGCACTGGCTCTTCTGCCCGCGCCAGTGCGGGCTGATCCACCTGGAGCAGGTGTGGGAGGAGAACCGGCTCACCGCCGAGGGCCGGGTGCTCCACGAGCGGGTGGACCGGGGCGGGGCGGAGAAGCGGCGCGACGTAAAGCGGGTTTTTGGGCTCCCGATCCGGTCACTGCGGCTGGGGGTTTCGGGCAAGGCCGACGTGGTCGAGTTCCACCGCCGGGCCGACGGCTCGTGGCAGCCCTATCCGGTGGAGCACAAGCGGGGCCGGCGCAAGGGCGAGGACTGGGACCGGGTGCAAGTTTGCGCGCAAGCCCTGTGCCTGGAGGAGATGCTCGGGGCTTCGATCCCCGAAGGGGCGCTCTTCTACGGGCAGGAGCAGCGCCGCGAGGTCGTGGACCTGAACGACGCCCTGCGGCGCGAGACCGAAGAGGCGTCCGCGGCGGTACACCGGATGTTCGCCGAAGGCCGCACCCCGCCGCCGGCGTATGCGAAGAAGTGCGAAAGCTGCTCGCTCCTGGCGACTTGCCGCCCGAAAGAGCTGGGGCCGTCGGCCCGAGGGCGGGTGGCGCGGTATTTGAGCCGAGCCCTGGATGCGGCGCCAGGGGACTGACGGGGTGGTCAGTCGGACTCCGGCTCGTGGACGGCTGCGCGATCGCCCACGGCCACGAGGGGATACCGTTCTGGGTGACGAATGGCGTCCCGCGTCAGGTCGACGTCGAGCTCGGGCCAGCGGAAGTGGTCGGAAGCGGGCTGTTCGACGTGGAGGAGGGCCGAGACCCGGGCATCGCGGAACCACGGGAAGTCGTCGAAGGGCAGGAGCAGCTCCTCGCCGTCGGCCAGCAGCCAAAGGCCGTGTCGCGAGATGTGGGTCACCTCAGCGGGAGAAGTGCCGGTGCCAAGCGCGTGCGATCTCATCCCTGCGCTCCTCGACGATGCGCTCGATCACGCGAAGGTCGCGGCTCGACAGGCCCGTGCTGTGAGCGAGCGCAACCCGGGGTTCGATCCAGAACTTCGCCTCGCCCTCGGCCCCGTGCACGTTGAACGTGGGGACGGGCCTCTTCCCGGGAGAAGAAGAGGAACCGGAAGCCCTTGTCGGTGAACACCGTCGGCGTCACCGGATCGCCTCTGTCCTTTGCGGGGGGAGCAGGTCGGCAGCGCCCTCGCCGAACCCTACTCCCACCTGGGGCTCGGAGCAAGAGGCGGGCGGCCTTGCCGGCCGTATGGGATGGCCATGAAGAAGCACCTCAACACCCTCTTTGTCACCACCCAGGGCAGCTACCTCGCCAAGGACGGCGAGTGCGTGCTGATCCGCGTGGAGCGCGAAGACAAGGCCCGCATCCCCATCCACACCCTGGGCGGCGTGGTCTGCTTCGGGCAGGTGTCGCTGAGCCCCCAGCTCATGGCCCACTGCGCCGAGCACGGGGTGGGGGTGTCGTTCCTCTCGGAGAACGGGCGGTTCCTGGCGAGGGTTCACGGCCCGGTCTCCGGCAACGTGCTCTTGCGGCGCGAGCAATACCGCTGGGCCGACGATCCCGCCCGGAGCGCGGCGGTGGCCCGTTTCGTGCTCACGGGCAAGCTCGCCAACTCGCGACGCGTCGTCCTGCGGGCGGCGCGAGACCACGGGGGCGACGGCCGGGGAGAGCGGCTGCGGTATACAGCCGCCCGGCTCGCCGACTGCCTGGAGAGGCTCCAGGACGAACGCCTCGCCCTGGACGAACTTCGGGGCATCGAGGGCGAAGCAGGGAACCTCTACTTCGGTGCCTTCGACCACCTGGTCACGTCGGGGGAAGAGGCCTTCCGGTTCGCCGGCCGAAACCGGCGGCCGCCGCTCGATCCCGTCAACTGCCTGCTCTCGTTTGTCTACACCCTCCTCGTCCACGACGTGCGGTCCGCGCTGGAGTGCGTGGGGCTCGACCCGGCCGTGGGCTACCTCCACCGCGACCGCCCGGGCAGGCCGAGCCTCGCCCTGGACCTGATGGAGGAGTTTCGGCCGGTGTTCGCCGACCGGTTGGTTCTGTCGTTGGTCAATCTGGGGCAGGTGAAGCCTCGCGGCTTCCGGAAGCTCGAGTCGGGCGCCGTGCTCCTGGAGGACGAGGCCAGAAAGGAGGTGATCGTCGCCTATCAGAAACGCAAACAGGAAGTCGTGGAGCATCCATTCTTGAAGGAGAAGATGCCCGTGGGGCTGCTCTGGCACACCCAGGCCCTCCTGCTGGCGCGCCACCTGCGAGGGGATCTGGACGGGTATCCCCCCTACATTCCGCGCTGAGCGGCCGCCTGTTTCGGCGGCGCGAAGGACACGGTGAGGGGCCATGTTCGTGCTCGTGAGCTACGACGTGAACACCGAGACCAAGGAGGGCCGAGCCCGCCTGCGGCGGATCGCGAAGATCTGCGTGAACCACGGGCAGCGGGTGCAGTTTTCGGTGTTCGAGTGCCTGGTGGACCACGCCAAGTGGGTTGCCCTGCGGGCCCGCCTGATGGACGTGATGGACCCGGAGAAGGACAGCCTGCGGTTCTACTTCCTGGGGAACAACTGGCGGCACCGGGTGGAGCACGTGGGGGCCAAGCCCTCCCTCGATCCGGAGGGCCCCCTGGTGTTCTGACGCGAACCCCAAGCTCACAGCCTTCACCGGGCGGGTTCGCGCGTCCGTTTTGCGGGAACCACAGCGGTTGTCCGGCTTGGCCCCTGCCGAGATGCCGCTCGTAACGATGGTCTGGACGCGGGTTCGCGAAGGCGCTGTAGAAATGGGCGCAGAATTCAGTGGTTACGGAAGGACGGTCGCCCCCCGCGCGGGGGGCGTGGATTGAAACACGACCACC
>JBFLZB010000086.1 GCA_040756475.1 Thermodesulfobacteriota bacterium | reverse complement strand
GAGGGGAGAGACCGGGGGGGAGACGGCAGCCGCGCCGACCGCCGAGGAGCTCCGGGGGCGGACGGCGCGCCTGCAGGCGTGTCTGGCGGAAGACGGCCTCCAGGGGGCGGTGCTGGTGCACAACGTGGACCGGTACTACGTTTCCGGCACCATGCAGGCAGGGTACGTGGTGGTTCCTTCCCGGGGAGACCCCCTGGTGCTCGTGCGCCGCGACCCGGAGCGGGCGGCGGCCGAGAGCCCCCTGCCGGTCCAGCCCCTGGGCAGCGTGCGGGAGCTCGCCGGGCGGATCCGGGAGGCCTTCGGAGAGCTCCCGGCGACCCTGGGGGTCGAGCAGGACGTCCTCCCCGCGGCCCAGCTCGAGCGCCTGCGCGCCCTCTTGCCGGGCGCGGCCCTGGGGGACGCCACGGGGGCCGTCCAGCGGACCCGGGCCGTGAAGAGCGCCTGGGAGGTCGCCCGCATTCGGGAGGCTGCCCAGACCGTGGCCGCCGCGCTGGAGACGGTGCCGCGCTACCTGCGGCCCGGGGTCTCGGAGCTCGAGCTCGCGGCCCGCCTGGAGTGCGAGCTGCGGCTGCGCGGCCACGGGGGCATGGTGCGCATGCGGGGGTTCAACCAGGAGATCTTCTACGGGCACGTGATGGCGGGCGCCGCCGCGGCCACCCCCTCGTACCTCGACGCCCCCACGGGGGGTCTCGGGGCGTCGCCGGCGCTGCCCCAGGGGGCGAGCCGCCGCCCCATCCAGCCGGGGGACCCCGTGGTGGTGGACCTGGTGGGAAACTGCGGCGGGTACCTCTCGGACCAGACCCGGATGTTCTCCCTGGGGGAGCCCCGGGAGCCCTTCGGCCGGGCCTTCGAGGCCTCCCTGGAGGTGCAGCGGGCCGTGGCCGAGGCCGCCCGGCCGGGCGTCGCCGCCTCCCGGCTCTACCAGGCGGCCCTGGAGGCCGCCGCCCGCACCCCCTTTGCCGCCCACTTCATGGGGGAAGTCCACCGGGTGACCTTCGTGGGGCACGGCATCGGCCTGGAGTTGGACGAGGCGCCCTTCCTGGCCCGGGGCTTCGACGCGCCCCTGGAGGAGGGCACGGTCTTTGCGGTGGAGCCCAAGTTCGTGTTCGCGGGCCGGGGAGTGGTCGGCGTGGAGGACACCTACCGGGTGACGGCCGACGGGGTGGAGCGGCTCACGCCCTCTCCCCAGGTGTTCGGCATCGTGTGAGAGCCTGTGAAAGAATCGTCGCGAGCAGACCGGAGTGCGAGGCGCGCATGAGCGAACGACGAGACATATCAGGTAGATAGGCGAGGAGTGAGCGAATGCGCAACGAAGCAATCCGGTCGCACAGCGGATTGTTTCACTGGCTCTGAGGAGGGCCCCGTGGGCGGGTGGAGCCGCAGCAAGCTGCGTCAGTGGTGGTGGATCGCGCTGGTGCTCGGCGCGCTCATGATCAACTACCCATTTCTCCAGATCTTCAACCGCGACACGACCCTGTTCGGGCTGCCCCTGCTCTTCTTGTACTTCATGGTGGGGTGGGCCGCCAGCATTGCCGTCATCGGGCTCTACGTGTGGGCGCTACGGCGCGCCCCCCCCGAGGAGGACGAGTAGGTGTCCTTGACGCCCGCCTGGGTGGCGGCCATCGCCTTCGGCTACCTGCTCCTCCTGTTCGGGGTGGCCTACTGGGCGGAGAAACGCAAGGACCGGGGGCGCAGCATCATCTCGAACCCCTGGGTCTACTCCCTCTCCATCGCCGTCTACTGCACTTCCTGGACCTTCTACGGCAGCGTGGGCCGGGCCGCGAGCTCGGGCTTCGGCTTCCTGGCGGTGTACCTGGGTCCGACCCTGGTGGCCTTCTCCTGGTGGGCGCTGCTGCGCAAGATGGTGCGCATCGCCCGGGAGAACCACATCACCTCCATCTCCGATTTCATCGCCTCCCGCTACGGCAAGAGCGCCAAGATCGGCGCCCTGGTCACGGTGATGGCGATCGTGGGCAATGCCCCCTACATCGGGCTCCAGCTCAAGGCGGTGTCGAGCACCTTTGCCGTGCTCACCGAGTATGCGCCGGCCTCCCTGGTGGCAGGGGGGAGCGCGGGGCCGTTCTACCAGGACACCGCGTTCGTGGTGGCGGTGGTGCTGGCCATCTTCGGAGGCATGTACGGCGCTCGCACCCTGGACCCCTCGGAACGCCACGAGGGCATGGTCGCGGCGGTGGCGCTGGAGAGCCTGGTCAAGCTCGCGGCCTTCCTGGCCATGGGGAGCTTCGTGACCTGGGGCATCTTCGACGGATTCGGCGACATCCTCGCCCAGATCGCCGCTCACAAGGACTACGCGCACTTGCTCACCTTCGGCCACGATCCCCAGGACTCGTTCACGGCCTGGTTTGCGCTCCTCTACCTCTCCATGGCCTCGGTCATGCTCCTGCCGCGCCAGTTCCACATCAGCGTCGTGGAGAACTGCTCGGAGGAGCACATCCGCGGCGCCATGTGGATGTTCCCCCTGTACCTGTTCCTCATCAACCTCTTCGTGGTCCCCGTGGCCTTCGGCGGCCTCCTGATCTTCGGGGATGCGCGCATGGCCGACACCTTCGTGCTCACCCTGCCCCTGCACCAGGGGTGGGAGGTCCTGGCCCTGGTGGCCTTCCTGGGGGGCGTCTCGGCGGCCACGGGCATGGTGGTGGTCTCCTCAGTGACCATTGCCACCATGTTCCTCAACAACCTGGCCATGCCGATCCTCCTGCGCCTGGGCTGGCCCCGGAACTTCGCTCCCTACCTCATCCACCTCAAACGGGTGGGCATCGTGGGGGTCATCCTCCTGGGGTACGGGTACTACCGCCTCCTGGGGGAGGCGTTCATGCTCGTGAACATCGGGCTCCTGAGCTTTGCGGCAGTGGCCCAGTTCGCCCCGGCCTTCATCGGGGGCCTCTACTGGCGCAGCGCCACGGCGCGGGGGGCGGCGGCGGGTCTCTCCCTGGGCTTTGCGTCCTGGCTCTACCTCTTCCTCGTGCCCGCCCTGGCCCAGGCGGGCTGGCTGCCCGAGAGCCTCCTCAGCGAAGGGCCCTGGGGCATCGCCGTCTTGCGCCCCACGGCCTTCCTCGGGCTGGAAGGACTCGACCTCTGGTCCCACGGCTTGTTCTGGTCGACGTTCTGCAACGCCGGCGCCTTCATCGCCGTGAGTCTCTTCACCCGGCCTTCGGCGGCCGAGGCCGAGCAGGTCTCGCGGTTCGTGGAGGCCCTGGGCCGCGCGCAGGGGCGCCGCCCCGAGTTCCGCCTGGCCCGAGCTCCCTCGGTGGAAGAGATGGAGGCGCTGCTCTCCAAGTTCCTCGGGCCCGAGAAGGCGGCCGAGCGGCTGCGGGAGTTCTTCGGCGGCAGGCCCTATGGGGCGGGAACCCTCGTCTCCGACGACACCATGCTCGACTTGCGGGGGTTCGTGGAGCGGACCCTGGCGGGTGCCGTGGGACAGGCGGCGGCGAGCCAGGTGGTGGAGCGGTACCTCTCCCTCAAGGGCACGACCCTCGAGGAGATCTTCGACGTCTTCGGCGCGGTCTCCCTCTCCCTGGAGGAGAGCCGGGAGGAGCTCCAGCGGCGGGTGGTGGAGCTCTCGGTGCTCTTCGAAGCCTCCAAGCGCGTGGCCTCGACCCTGGACGAGGGAACGGCCATCGCCTCGGTGCTCGACCTCATCGCCGCCGACCTGGGGCTGGAGTGCCAGGGGGTGTTCCTCCTGAAAGACGGGGTCCTGCGGCCCCGCATGGCGCGGGGCTGCGGGGATGAGTATGCGCCGGCCCTGGAGGGGCGGCCCGATCCCCGCTCCTACGTGGGCCAGGCAGTCCTGGGGCGAAAGACGGTCTTTCTCTCCGACGTGAGGCTGCTGGGACCCACGGCACCCCTGGAGGTGCAGGCGATGCCGGGACTCCAGAGCCTCATCGCCACTCCCATTGTGCAGGAAGACCAGGTGTTGGGGGTGCTTGCGGCGTCGAGCCACACCCGCAAGGGGTTCTTCTCCCAGAAGTTCGTGGAGGCCTTCGAGGCCCTGGCGAGCGAGCTGGCACTTGCCATCACCAACGCGCGCCTGTACTCCGAGGTGCGGGAGCTCAATCGCACCCTGGAAGAGAAGGTGCGCGAGCGCACAGGGGAGCTGGAGGCGGCCAACCGGGACCTCCAGGAGCTCGATCGGCTCAAGAGCGAGTTCCTGGCCAACATGAGCCACGAGCTGCGCACCCCCATGAACTCCATCCTGGGCTACACCCAGCTCGTCCTCGACGAGGTGGACGGGCCGGTGACCCCCGAGCAGCGCAAGAGCCTGGACCGGGTGGAGAAGAACGCCCAGCACCTGCTGCGGCTCATCAACGACATCCTGGATCTGTCGAAGATAGAGGCCGGGCGCATGGAGCTCGAGGTCCACCCCTTCGACCTGGGACAGCTCGTGGCCGAGGTGGTGGACGATCAACGGGCCCTCGCGGAGCAGAAAGGCGTGGCGTGCCGGGCCGTGCTGGAGACGGGAGACCTCAAGGTAGCCGCAGATCCCAACAAGTTGCGGGAGGTGTTGAACAACCTGGTCAACAATGCTATCAAGTTCACGGACCGGGGCTCGGTCACCGTGACCGTGGCAGGCGAGACCCGCAACGACACCGCCGGGGTGCGGGTGGACGTGGAGGACACGGGCATGGGCATCCCCGCCCAGAGCCAGGAAGAGATCTTCCTGGCGTTCAAGCAGCTCGACGGCTCCATCACCCGCACCCACGGAGGCACGGGTCTGGGGCTCAGCATCGCCAAACGCCTGGTGGAGCTCCACGGCGGCTCCATCGGCGTGGAGAGCCGCGAAGGCGTGGGCAGCAGGTTCACGGTGTGGCTGCCCCGCAAATACCCCGCGCCGGGAGGCGAAACATGAAGGCCACCGTCCTGGTGGTGGAAGACAACGACGACAACCGGGCCCTGGTGGTGAAGGTGCTCGGCCGCCAGGGCTACCGGGTGCTCGAGGCCACGAGCGGCGAGCAGGCCCTGGAGGTGGCGGCCCGCGAGCGGCCCGACCTGGTCCTGATGGATTTGAACCTCGCGGGCATGAGCGGCTTCGACGCGACCCGCCGCCTCAAGGCCGACCCGGAGCTGGGACGGGTGCCGGTGGTGGCGCTCACTGCCTACGCCATGGTAGGGGACCGGGAGCGGGCGCTGGAGGCCGGGTGCGACGGGTACCTCTCCAAGCCGGTGGACGTGCGCAAGCTCCCCGGCCAGGTGGAGAGCTACCTGCAGGAAAGGCCGTCGTGAGCAACCCCCCCAAGGTCCTCGTGGTGGACGACAACCCTGACAACGTGGAGCTCCTGGCCAAGCGGCTCGCCGCCGCAGGGTACCGGACCTGCGAGGCCTACGACGGCGAGGAGGCCCTGGCGCGGGTGGCCGAGGAGGAGCCCGATCTCGTCATCCTCGACGTGATGATGCCCAAGCTTGACGGGTTCGAGGTGTGCCGGCGACTCAAGACCCAGGAGGCCACCCGGGGCATCCCCGTCATCATGCTCACCGCCAAGCGGGAGGTGCCCGACAAGATCCGCGGCCTCGACACGGGCGCCGACGACTACGTCACCAAGCCCTTCAACCCCCAGGAGCTCATGGCCCGGGTCCGGAGCCTCCTGAACCTGCGCACCATCCAGGAGAAGCGGGTCACGGAAGAAAAGCTCGGGGCCCTGGGGCAGATGGCCGAAGGCGTGGCCCACGAGGTGCGAAACCCCATGGTGACCATCGGGGGCTTCGCCCGGCGCATCCGCGACCGTCTCTCCGAGGGAGACCCCCTGCGGGACTATGCCGAGCACATCATCAAGGAGGTCGAGCGCCTGGAGAACATGGTGGAGGAGATCGTCCGGTTCAAGGCGCTGATGATCGCTCCCTACGAGCCGGTGAACCTGGCGCAGGTCGTGGACGCGGCCCTGGCGCAACGGGAAAGACAGCTGGAGGAAGGGCACATCCGGATCGTGCGCGAGTTCGCTCCGGACCTGCCCCCCCTCGAAGGGGACCGGAGCAACCTGGTGCTGGCCGTGGGCAACGTGATCCAGAACGCCCTGGAGGCCATGGAGCCCGGCGGCACCCTCACGGTGGCCCTGACCGCCGAGGGCCCGCGGGTGCGCGCAGGCTTCACCGACACCGGGTGCGGCATCGCCAAGTCCGAGCTCGCCAACGTCTTCGACCCCTTCTACACGTCGAAGATGACCGGCGCGGGCATGGGCCTCACCATGGTCCACCGCATCGTCACCCGCCACGGGGGCGACGTGGACATCGCCAGCCGCCCCGGCGCCGGCACCACCGTCACCCTCTGGCTCCCGATCCGGCAGGAAAAAACGATTTGAGCGGGCGGGCGAGGCCGGAGCCGTGAAGCGGGAGGCGGGAGCCGTGGGAGGCGAGGCGCAGGAGCCAACCGGAAACGTGTCACCCGCAGCCCCCAAACCCCAACGGGCAACGGACCACGGACATCGTCCCCCTGACCACCTGGGCCTCTTCCTCGACCACCTCCTGGTGGAGCGGGGGCTCTCGCGAAACACCGTCGACGCCTACGCGCGGGACGTCTCGGCGTTTCTCGCCTTTCTCGCCGGCGCCGGCTGCCCCGAGACCTCCCGGGCGACCGGGCGTGAGGTGCTGGCGTGGCTCAAGGCCCAGCGGGCGCAAGGGCTCTCGCCCCGTACCGGCGCCCGGCGGGTCTCGGCGCTACGCAGCTTCTACCGCTTCCTCGTGGCAGAGGGCCTCGCCGAGGTGAGCCCGCTGGCCCGGCTGGAGTCTCCCAAGCTCTGGAAGACGCTGCCCCGCACCCTCTCCCCCGAGGAGACCCGCGCCGTGGTGGAGACCCCCCGGCCCGACGGCCCCCAGGGCCTGCGCGACCGGGCCATCCTGGAGCTCCTCTACGCCTCGGGGCTGCGGGTCTCGGAGGTCTCGGACCTGACCCTGGACCGGGTGGAGCTCTCGGCGGGCTACGTGCGGCCGGTGGGCAAGGGCTCGAAGGAGCGAGTGGTGCCGGTGGGAGGCCGGGCCCTGGAGGCCCTGCGGGCGTACTTGTACGAGGGCAGGCCCCTGCTCCTCAAGGGGCGGCGCAACCCCCACGTCTTCCTCAACCGCTTCGGCCGCCGCCTCTCCCGCCAGTCCCTCTGGAAGCTCGTGAAGGCCGCGAGCCGGGCGGCCGGCGTTTCCGCCGAGACGAGCCCCCACACCCTGCGCCACTCCTTTGCCACCCACCTCCTGGAAGGCGGGGCCGACCTGCGCAGCGTCCAGATGATGCTCGGCCACGCAGACCTGGCCACCACCCAGGTCTACACCCACGTCACCCGAAAGCGCCTGATCGAGCTCGTGCGCAAGCACCACCCCCGGGGGTAGGCGCCATAGTCCCGCAAGTCCAAGCAGTCGGTATCGCTATCGGGATCGACGTCGATTTCGATACCGATACCGATACCGATACCGATAGCGATTTGTCGGGGGAGCCCTACCCCTTCTCCGCCAGCTCCGCGGCCCGGGCCAGGCGCTCCAGGGTCCACTCCCGCCCCACGAGGTACACGGTCTCGAAGATCCCGGGGCTCGCAGTGGAGCCGGTCACCGCCACCCGCAGGGGCTGGGCGAGCTTGCCGATCTTGAGCCCCCGGCGCTCGGCGAGCTCCCGGAAGGGGGGCTCCAGAACCTCGGGGGTCCACTCGGGGGCCGCCGCAAAGACCCCGGCGAGCTCCCGCAGGAGCGGGGCGGACTCGGGGGTGAGGAACTTGCGCGCGGCGTCCGCGTCCAGCGCCACCTCCCGCTCGTAGTAGGGCGCGGCCTGGACGCCGAAGTCGGCCAGGCTGGGAGCCCGGGCGCGCAGCACCTCCACGAGCACGCCGAGCTTGGCCTGGTCGGAAATGTCGTAGCCCCGGGCCTCCAGGAAGGGGCGCACCAGCTCCTGGAGCCTGGGGGCCGGGCACTCCTTGATGTAGTGGGCGTTGAGCCACAGGAGCTTGTCGGCGTTGAAGACCCCGGCGGAGCGCCCCACGCCGTCCAGGTCGAAGAGGCGGACCAGCTCCTCCAAGGAGAAGATCTCCTGGTCCCCGTGGGACCACCCCAGGCGCACCAGGAAGTTCACCATGGCTTCGGGCAGGTACCCCGCCTCCCGGTAGCTCTCCACGCTCGTGGCGCCGTGGCGCTTGGAGAGCCGCTTCTTGTCCTCCCCCAGGATCATGGGCACGTGGGCGAACTGCGGAAGCGGGCTCCCCAGGGCCTGGTAGAGCTGGATCTGGCGCGGGGTGTTGGTCAGGTGGTCGTCGCCCCGGATGACGTGGGTGATTCCCATGAGGATGTCGTCCACGACCACGACGAAGTTGTACATGGGCCCCCCGTCGGAGCGCAGGAGCACCAGGTCGTCCAGGTCGGCGTTCTCGAAGGACACCTCGCCCCGCAGGAGGTCGTGCACCACGGTCTGCCCCGTGCGGGGGGCCCGGAAGCGCACCACGTGCGGGCGCGAGGGGTCCACGTCGGTGCGGTCCCGGCAGGTGCCGTCGTAGATCGCCTTGCCGTGGGTCTTGACGGCCGCCTCCCGCTTGGCGTCCAGGAGCTCCGGGGGGCAATCGCAGCGGTAGGCCTTGCCTTCGCGCAGCAGCCGGTCGGCGTGCTCCAGGTAGGTCTGGGTGCGGCGGCTCTGGAAGTAGGGCCCCTCGTCCCAGTGCAGCCCCAGCCACTCCATGGAGTCGAGGATCGCCCGGGTGCTCTCCTCGGTGGACCGCTCCCGGTCGGTATCCTCGATGCGCAGGACGAAGGTGCCCCCGTGGCGGCGGGCGTAGAGGTAGTTGAACAGGGCCGTGCGGGCGCCCCCGATGTGGAGGTAGCCGGTGGGGCTGGGGGCAAAGCGGGTCTTCACGGCAGGCATGGTCGCACGCTCCAGGGATAGGGGGGCGAGGGGGTGAAACGGCCCCGGCCGAGCCGGTGCGCCGGATGGGTAACGCAAAGCCTTTCCGGGTGTCAAGAATCCGCGTCCTCGAGGGCCTCGAAGAACCGGGCCGCGTCATCCCGGTCGTTGTAGAAGTGGGGCGACACCCGCACCCCCCGGCCCCGGGCGGCGGCAAACACCCGGGCCGAGGCCAGGCGCTCCACCACCGCCGCCGGCCCGTGGCGGGGCGCAAACGCCACGATGCCGCTGCGCTCCGCTGGCTGCCGGCTGGAGAGCACCCGGTAGCCCCGGGCCGAGAGCCCCTCGGCCAGGAGGTCGGCCGTTTCCAGCACCCTGCGGCCGATGGTCCCGATGCCCGCCTCCAGGATCAGGTCCAGGGCGGCGCCCAGACCGTGGACGAGGATGGTCTCCTGGCTGCCGCACTCGAACTTGCGGGCGTCCGGGCGCAGCGCGAAGTTGATGCGGGAGAACTCCAGGGGGGCGGAGACCGCGTTCCACCCCACCTCGGCGGGCACGAGCCGGTCCCAGACCTCCCGGGCCAGGTAGAAGACCCCGATCCCTTCCGGCCCCAGGAGCCACTTGTGCGCGTCGGCGGCCAGGGCGTGGATGCCGCAGGCCTCGGGCTCCAGGGGCAGGCAGCCCAGGCTCTGGATCGCGTCCACGAAGAAGAAGATCCCGCGCTCCCGGCACAACTGGCCCAGGGCGGGCAGGTCGTTGCGGAAGCCCGTCTCGAACTCCACGGAGGAGACCGCCAGCACCCGCACCCCGGGCTGGTCCAGCGCCGCCCGGAAGTCGTCCAGGGAGAGGCGCCCCTCCCGGGCCGGGACCCGAAGCACCCGCACCCCCCGGCGCTCCAGGCTCAGCCAGGGGTAGACGTTGGCGGGAAACTCCCCCTCGGGCACGACCACCGCGTCCCCCTCCCGCCAGGGGTAGCCCAGGGCCACGTGGGAGACCCCCTCGGAGGTGTTCTTGATGAAAGCCACCTCGGCCGGCGCCGCCCCCAGGAGGCGCGCGGCGCTCGCCCGCGCCCCCTCGATCCCCGCCAGGAGGCGCGGGTAGCGAAAGGCCCCCCAGGCCAGGCACTCGTCGGTGGCCTGCCGCCGCGCGCAGGCCACCCGCGTGGAGATGGGCGCCACGCCGGCGTGGTTGAGGTAACACAGGTGCTCGGTTACGGGAAAGAGCGCGCGAAACGCGGCGGGTTCGGACACGGCTCGGCTCCAGATGAGGTGACACGTCCCGAGGCAAGGTGATACTTTCTCTCCGGGCCGCCCCTCCCGCCTGCGCGGGGGGAGAGTCGGCGGTCCGCATGGTACCACGCGGGGCCCCGGCCCGCCCGCCGATCGGTCGCGCCCCCTTGGGCTTCCCGAAGCCGATCCCGTCGCCAGGAGGAGCTCCATGCTCGTCCAGAAGTGGGTGACCCCCAACCCGGTCACGGTGACCGCCGCCACCCCCATCACCGAGGCCTCCCGCCCCATGAAGGAGCACGGGATGCGCCACTTCCCGGTGCTGGAAGGCGACACCCTCGCCCTGGAGAGGGTGCTCGAGGCCGACCACCCCGACGTCCCGGTGCACCGCGGATGGTGAGGAGAACCCCCATGGCACGCCTTGCCTCCATCGCCTGGTTGCTGAGCCTGGCGGCTCTCCTGGGAGCCTGCGGCAAGGGCCCCGCGGAGCAGGCCGCCGCCCATCGGCAGCGGGGCGAAGCCTACCTGACGGCCAACCGCCACCGGGAAGCCAGCATCGAGTTCCAGGCCGCCCTCCAGAAGTGGCCCCAGGACGCCGAAGCCGCCTACGGCCTGGCCAGGGCGCTGGAGCGGGCGGGCCAGCCGGGGGAGCACCGCCGTGCGCTGGAGCGGGTGCTGCGTCTGTCTCCCCAGCACCCGGGAGCCTCGGTGGATCTCGGGGGGCTGGCCTGGGCGGCTGGCCAGTACCGGGAGGCGCTGGCCTTGGCTCGGGGAGCTCTCGAGGGCGCGCCCGGATCCGCCGAAGCCCGCCGGCTCGAGGCGCGCGCCCTCGCCGCCCTGGGGCGGCCCGCCGAGGCCTGGGCGGCCTGGGAGAAGGTCTTTTCCGGGGCGCCCCCGGCAGAAGCCTACGTCGAGGCCTCGAGTCAGGCCCTCGTCGCCGGCGCCCCCGACCAGGCACTGGCCATCCTACGGGAAGGACTGGCCGCACAACCGGGATCGGTGCTTCTGCTCACGGCCCTTGCCGACCTCCAGAGCCTGCTGGGAGACCACGCCGCAGCGCACGAGACCCTCGCGGCCGTCGGCGCCCCCCGCGACCCTGCCGTGTCCGTGGCTCAGGCCAGGCTCCTCGTCCGAAAGGGGGACCTGGCGCAAGGGCTGAAGCTACTGGACGATGCCCACGGGGAGCTGGCGGCGGACCCTCCGGCGTCGGCCCGCATGGCCGTGAAGAGGGCCGAGCTCCTGGTCCAGCTCGGGGATCTCCCCGGGGCGCAGGAGGTGCTCGCTCGGGAACGGACGCGTTCGCCGGAAGATGCCGAGCTCGCCTCCTTCCTCGCGTACGTGAGCCTCTTGCGGGGAGACCCGGAGCAGGCGCGGGGGCTTCTCCCCCTCGTGCGGGTGGCGGGAGACTCCGGCGGGGCTGCCCGGCGCCTCGAGGCATGGATGTACCTGCTGGACGGCCGTTCCCACTGGGCCCTGGAGATCCTCCGGGGGCTCGTGGCCCGGGGAGATCTCTCGGTGGACACTCGTTTCCTCTACGCCCGAGCCCTGGCGGACGAGGGCCGGCTCGGCCGGGCCCGGGCCGAGCTCGAAGCGGTGGTGGCCAGGGTCCCCGACCATCTCTTCGCACGGCTGGACCTGGCGGGGGTCCTGCGCCGGCAGAGGGAGTACGATCGGGCCCTCGAGCAGCTCGACGCCCTCAGAAACCCTTGGCAGGGCATGGCCCAGGCCCAGTACCTGCGGGCCCGCCTCCTTCTCGAAAAGGGAGACGCCCGGGCTGCGCGGGACCTCGCCCAGAGCTTCCTGGCCCGGGCCCCGGACAACGCCGGCCTGCTCACCCTGCTGGGCGACGCCGAGCGCGCCCTGGGCCGAACCGACCGGGCTCTAGCGGCCTACGAGCGCGCGGCAGAACGGGCCCCCAAGGCGCTGGAGCCCTTGGTGGCCCGGGCGAACCTCCTCGAAGCCCTGGGGCGCGGACGGGATGCCCGGGCGGCCCTGGCCCTGTTCCAGGCCACCCAGGGCGAGTCTCCCGCGGTGCTCAACCTCCTTGCTTCGCTGGAGTTGGCCGGCGGCAACCACGAGGCGGCGCTGCGGCACGCCAACCGAAGCCTCCTGGTCGAGCCCAACTACTGGGCTTCGCGCCTGCTGCGCGCCCGGATCCTGCGCGCAATGGGGGACATCTCCCGGGCCCGGGTCGAGCTCCAGGAGGCCATCCACCTGCACCCCTACCGCCCCGAAGCCTACAACCTGCTGGCCGAAATCCAGTGGCAGGCCGGCGAGGAAGCCCTGGCCGAGCAGACCTACCGCCAGCTCCTGGACCGGGTTGCGGACGAGCCGGTCACGGCGAACAACCTGGCGTATCTGTGCCTGGAGCAGGATCGGGTCGCGGAAGCCCTGGCACTGGCCGAGCGGGCCTTCGCCGAGGCCCCCCGGAGCCCGGTGGTCCTCCACACCCTGGGCTGGGCCCTCCACCGGGCGGGCCATACCGCGCAGGCGGAGCCCTTCCTCTCGGAGGCCGTCGCCGCGCTTGGGGAAGACCCGCGGGTACTCCTGCACTGGGGGCTGAACCAGGACGCCTTGGGGCGAGCCCAAGCGGCTCGAGAGGCTCTGGAAAAGGTCGTGCGGCTGGCGCCGGCCTCACCCGCGGCCGGGCAGGCCAGGTCGTACCTGGGGGATGGAAAGTAGGGAAAGGTGGGAAATTGTTTTCCGCTTTTGAGAACCTAGGAAGGGTTCTTCCCTGCCTGCGCCGCCGAGACGGCGCGGACCCCTTCCGCCAGAGAGCCGCAGCGACGCCGTTTTTCGTTCGCAATGGAGAATTTGCCCTTGCCGGCACGATCCCTGCATAGTCCGTACGTGTCGCCACCCCACGGAAGCAGCGTTCGCCCACGGAGAGCATCGAACATGGTGACCCGCAAACTGGCCTGGACGGCGGTCCTCCTCGGAAGCCTGGCCCTGGCGCCCGGCGCCTCCCACGCCATCCCCGAGTTGCAGCTCTACCTCGAAGGCGCCACCTACGACGCCACCAGCGAGAGCTGGTTCATCGAGAGCTACGACACAGACGAGCCCCTGCGGCTCTGGGCCATCGGAAACACCGGGAACAACAGCGGGCCCATCACCGACGTGAAGCTCGCCATCGCGTACTCCCCGCGGGACGAAGTCACCTTCAGTCTGGTCGGATCCGTGGTGAATGCGGCCGACCCTCTTTACGCCAGCTATGTGGATCCGTCGACCCCGAGCAACCTGGCAACCGGCACCCCGACCGGAGGAGCGGGCACCAGCACTCCCGGCTGGAGCCAGACCGTAACCGATGGCAGCGCCCCGAAGCTCACGGACGGCAACGACCTGCCCACCCACGGAATCTACGGAGACGGAACCTATTGGCAGGAGTTCCGGCTCGGGGACTTCACCCTGACCGACTCCCCCATCGCCGATTTCATCGGCGCGTTCCCGGACACGCCCGACGCAGACAAGAAGGGGCAGATCAGCGTGTACGAGATCACGGTCGCCGGTCTTCTTACGGGCGATTTCCTGCACTTCGATCTCTACAACTCGGTGGCGGCGGGCAACAGCGGCAAGATCCGCTCGGTCTTCGCGCCCTTCTCCCACGACGCGGGGGTCGTCGTGGACGGCGGGGGGGGCGGCGGAGGCGGGGTGATTCCCGAGCCCGGCACGGCGCTCCTGCTGGGCACCGGGCTCCTGGGGCTGGCGGGCGCCGCCCGGCGCCGCACCGCGGGCACAGGGAGCGAGACCGCCTCGTAACGTAACGCGATCCGGATCCGGTTTTTTCCTATGCCATCGGGCGTCCCCTTCCTGGGGGCGCCCTTCTTTTTTCTCACACCCGGTGCATGTACCGGAAGACCTCTGCGTCCTGGACCACGACCTTGAGGCCCATCCCCTCCACCGAGGCCTGGAGGCGGCTGGAGAGCTCGGGGAGGTCCAGGGGGGAGGCCTCCAGGTCGGCCAACAGGGTCATGGCGAAGATCGTGCCCCCCAGGATCTTCTGGTTGATGTCTTCGATGTTGACCCGGTTCTCGGCCAGACAGGTGGCCACCCGGGCGACGATGCCCACCTGGTCCTGGCCGATCACCGTCACCACCGTCTTGCGCGACATGGCGTCCTCCTCGGAACTCCGTGTGCCGGGTTCACTGCGCCGGGGCCGCGGGTGCGTCCCGGAGCACCGCAGCCCCTCCCCCGGCAGCCACCAGCAAGGCTCCCAGGAACAGCGCGGCCCGGGTCTCCCCCGGAGGGAAATCCCCGGCCGGGGTGAGCCCGAAACCCAGGGCCAGTGCCACTCCAGCCGCCGCCAGGCCTCCCCTGGCCCCCCCCAGCCCCAGGAGCGCGCCGGGAACGCCCCCGACCCCGAAGGCCAGGGCCTGAAAGACATCGGGCCTGCGGCTCAGGGACAGGACCTGGAGCAGCTCCAAGCCCAGACCGAGCAGGCCTGCAGCCAGCGCTGCGCCCACAGCGCCCAAGGGTACGGGCATCCTTCCCGTCCGGGCCGCCAGTACGGCAAAGAGACCCCCCAGGAGGAACAGGTGCGCCGAAGCGGAGATCCACGGGAGAAGTCCGGGAAAGCGGCGAAAGCTCGAGGAGAAGTTCTGGAGCTGAATCCACAGACTGCTCCCCGGAGGATTGGGGCCCGGAAGCAGGGCCCACACGGCGAGACACGCGACCCACAGGGCCACGAGCGCGTGGGCAGGCTCGCCTTGTTGCAGGCGCCGGAGCCACTCCAGGGCGGCCTCGCGCCCGCGAAGCTCCCAGCCGCGGCCCAGGGCGGCGCCCAGCAGGGCACCGAACCCGTCCACCACCACGTCGGTAGCCGAGGTGCGCCGGGCGGGTAGCGCGAGCTGCACGACCTCCACGGCGACGCTGAGTGCGACCGCCGCGGCCAGCAGCCGTGCCAAACGGCCCCGGCGGCCCTCGAGGGCTCGCCAGCCGGCGAAACCGAAGGGAACGAAGAGGGCGACGTTGGCCAGGATGTCGCTCCAGAGCGGCGGGCGCCCCCGCTCCACGAAGGGCACCCACTGCACGTCGGCAACGGCCCGGTACAAGGCTTCGGGCGACAGATCGCGGGTAAAGGGCAGAAGAGTCCACCACAGAACGAGGAGGACGGCGCCGCCCCAGGCCCCCGCCCGAAGCCGCTCCGAGCTCCGGGGGAAGGTCATGACGGCGTCTCGGAAAGCCGGTGGGCAGTGCCCCCGCGGCGGCTCGGGCAGACCATGGGGCGAATGCTGTCACAGGGCTCGCCAGACGGTCAAGCGGGGCGGACCGCCTCCCGAACGGGCTCTGGGCCCGGCTCCAGGCCGCCGCACCCGCCTGGGGGAGGCCGGGGGCTGCGCGTTTCGGGCGGCGGTGTCAGTGGAGGGTCGCAGGTGCGAGCGTTTCCCCGCCCTCCTGTCGCTCCAGCGCCAGCACGATGGCCTCGGCCAGGCTCTCCTTGGCCGACTCCAGGGTGGGCCCCCGGCCGGCAGTCCCCGGGATCTCCAGGCAGTGGGCCACGTACCAGCCCCGGTCTTTCTCTACGATGGCCGTATATTGGGTCTTCATGGGCGGTCGCCCCTCGCTCGGCTGGGTTCGCACGACGCCGCTAAGGTGACTCCGGCGGTCTCGTTTGTCAAAGACGGGGAGTCGGGACGGGGACACCCGTTGACCCGCCCGCAGGCGAGGGCGTAGAAGGGCTCGGACACGGGGCTCTCCCCGAAGGAGCCCCCCTTGGCCGGGAGGTGACCGTGGCACGCGGCGCAACGCAGGCCCACGCAATCGGCGGTATTCTGGATCAGCTCGAACGGGCTGCCCGGGAGATCGGGAAGAGCCTGGACGGTATGCGGGGTTCGGTGGACTACGACCGCCTGGGCCGCGCCCGCGACTCCCTGGGCGCCGTGCTGGGGGCTTTGGACGCCGTCCTCGCGGGAAAGCCCTGACGGCGGCCGCGGCTCACGGGCCGAAGACGAGCCGCTTGATGCCGGCGCGAAAGAGAACCTCGATCTTGTTGGGCGGGATGATCTTGCGCACCACACCCAGGCCGAAGGTGGCATGGGCGAGCAGATCTCCGGAGCGCAGACGGCCGCCCGCGGTCGGGTAGGACACGGCCCCCGCGGGATCCTTGCCCCCCACCCGCAACTCCCACTCCTGTTCCACGGCCGAGGCGGCGGCGGACCGCGCGGCCCTGGGCCGAGACGGGCGGGGCCCCGCGGACGCGGCCGGTCGCGGCGCCGCTGCCTTGGGCAGGGGGCTTCGGTAGTTGTGCACCCCCTCGCACACCGTGCACTCCACGCGGGCGGCGGCGTCCCCCACCACGGACACGATGACGTGCCTCGTTTCCCGTCGGCACTTGGTGCAGCGGGAAGCGATGGGTTCTCCTACGGACGGGGCGGTGACGGCCATGGGGTCCTCCCGGGAGGGGTTGGGTCCGGCGGGGCCGGGGGTGGGGAAAGGGAAGAAAAAGAGCGGGTCCCGAGGGGACCCGCTCTCTTCGTCGCGAGGCCAGCCCGCGGTCAGCCGGGGCGGACGTTGGACGCCTGGGCGCCCTTGGGGCCCTGGGTCACTTCGAACTCCACCGCCTGCCCTTCGGTCAGGGTCTTGAAACCCTGCCCCTGGATGGCGCTGAAATGCACGAAGACGTCGGGGCCGCCGTTGTCTTGCGTGATGAAGCCGAAACCCTTCTGGTCGTTGAACCACTTCACGGTTCCTCTTGCCATGGTGCGTACCTCCTTTCCTTTCAGACTCTGGGTGCTCGACCCATGTGGTGCACTTGCGATGGTTCGAAGCGCCCAGAGAGGAGGAACTCCACCCTGGATCTTTCTTGTTCCATCGGAGTGGCTCGTGCTGATCCGACGCGGCGGTAACGGAAAAAGGGAGCTGGCCTACCCGAGGCCGCTCCCTTTCGAAGTCTGCCGCTCGGTACCTGCCGCCGGTGGGGTGTCGTGCTCATCCCCTCCACAGGGTAAGGAGCTTACGCCTTCCGCGCCCGGAGAGTCAATCGGTTTTCCGGGCGTCGTCGGGGACCGAACCGTTGACGGGGTCTTCCCGCCCGCTATAGTCGAAGCGCCAACGGATTCGGGGTGGCGGGCGTGCCACCCCTTCACCGGAAGAGACCTTTTTTCTTTGCACGAGGCCGCGACGGTGCTAGAAGGGGGCGCCCCTCGAACCCTGGAAGACCGGTTGCGGATGGAAGACCCCAGATCCCGAGACCCCGTCGTCCTGCCCCGGCCGGACCACCCCATCAGCCGCAAGCTCATCGATCCCGACGCGCTCTGGATCCTGAACCGCCTGCGCCGGGAGGGATACCAGGCCTACCTGGTGGGGGGGGCGGTGCGCGACCTGCTCCTGGGACACGAGCCCAAGGACTTCGACGTCGCCACCAACGCCCGGCCCAGCGAGATCCGCCGCCTCTTCCGCAACTGCCGGCTCATCGGCCGCCGGTTCCGCCTGGCCCACGTCTTCTTCCGGCGCAAGGGGGAGGCGGAGAAGATCGTGGAGGTGAGCACCTTCCGCGGCCTGGCGACCCGCGCGGCCCAAGGCCACGAGGACAGCCTGCCCCCCGAAGACCTGGACCTGGAGGGCACGGTCTTCGGCAGCCCCGACGAAGACGCGTGGCGCCGCGACTTCACCGTGAACGGCCTGTTCTACAACGCCGACGACTTCTCGGTGGTGGACCACGTGGGAGGGCTCGACGACCTGAAACACGGCCTGATCCGCGTGATCGGAGACCCCGACGAGCGGTTTCGCGAAGATCCCGTCCGGATGCTCCGGGCCATCGAGTTCGCCGTGCGCCTGGGGTTCCGCATCGAGGAGGCAACCCAGGCCGCGCTGCGGCGCAACGCCCACCGGATTACCGAGTCCTCACCGGCGCGGCTGCGGGAGGAACTGCGGCAGATGCAGCACCGGGGCATCGTGGCGGCAGTGCTCGCCGAGGCCCACCGCTATGACCTCTTCGGCCACCTCCTGCCCGAGGTAGACGTGTTGGACGGCGTCTTTCCCCTCGTGGGAGCGTTGGACGAGCGGGTGGCCGGCGGCGAGGCGCCCGACGAAGCACGCTATCTGGCGGCCCTGCTCCTTCCCACGGTCTGCGCCCGCTACCCCCTGACCCCCTCAGCCGGCCTCGACGAAGCCTACGGGATCCTGTCTCCCCTGCTGGAGTCCCTCACCCAGCGCTACCAGATCTCGGCCCACCTGCGGCACCTGGCGGCGGACCTGCTCCTCTCCTGCTACCGGCTGGCCCGGGGCAAGGCCTACCGCACCAAGGGAAAATTCGTGCGAAAGCCCGAGTTCCCGGAGGCCTGGGCGCTCTTTCGCGGGTGGGCTGCGCTGGCGGGGGGCCTCGGGGAGCTGGTCGCCTACTGGGAAGCCTATCTCTCGGGCCAGGAGACCCCTTCGGCAGGAGCCGGCCCCCGGCGCCGCCGCAGGCCCCGCCGCCGCCGGGGGCCCAGGGCGGGCGCGCCGGCCTGACCCGGCCTCACCCCGGCGCGGCCGTCCCCCTGGGCAGTTGCGCCGACACGCCCTCGTCCAGGGCCTCGCGCAGGGCCCTGCCGAGCTCTGCGAGGGTGGCGGGCTTGGAGACGAAGCGGCGCACCCCCAGGGCCCTGGCGGATTCGGGGGTCACGGTGCGGCTGAAGCCCGTGCAGAGCACGATGGGCAGCTCCGGCCGCAGGGCCAGGAGCTCGCGCGCGAGCTGGGCGCCCGAGAGCTCGGGCATGGCCTGGTCGGTCACCACCGCGTCGAACGCCGCCGGGTCGCGCCGGAAGAGCTCCAGGGCCCTCACGCTGCTCGTGGTGGCGGTCACGCGGTAGCCGAGGCTCTCCAGGGACCGCCGGCCGAGCTCCGCAATGGCCTCCTCGTCGTCGACGAAGAGCACCGCCTCGGTGCCCCGGGGGGCAGGGGCAGCCGGGGCCGGGGCGGAAGGCTCCCGCGCGGCTTCCGCGGCCAGCGGCAGGAAGACCTGGAACGCCGAGCCCCGGCCCGGCTCGCTCTCCACGATGACGCTGCCCCCGTGGCTGCGGACGATGCCGTGGACCGCCGCGAGCCCGAGCCCCGTGCCCTCCCCGACGGCCTTGGTCGTGAAGAAGGGCTCGAAGATCCGCTCCAGCACTTCGGGGGGCATGCCGCAGCCGGTGTCGCGCACCGCGAGGCGGGCGTGGGGCCCCCCCCGGGCGGCGGGGGTGGCCCACACGGCGGCCCCGGCGACCGCGAGCACCC
>JBFLZB010000085.1 GCA_040756475.1 Thermodesulfobacteriota bacterium | reverse complement strand
GCCCCTGCTACAACCCCCCCCGTGCTGGCCCCCCTACGGGGGCCGCCTGCCCGCCCCCGGTCGGGTGGCTCGGCATCAGATCCAGCCCTTCTCCTTGTAGTACTTCGCGGCGCCCGGGTGGAGCGGCGCCGAGAGGCCCTTCATCATCTCCGGCGGATTGAGGTTGCGGAAGGCGGCGTGGGACCTCTTGAGCTCGTCCAGGTTCTCGAAGACAAGCTTCACGAAGTCGTACACAGCCTGCTCCCCGACCGTCTCCGAGGTCATCATGGTGGCGGTCACGGCGTAGGTCTCCACGGGCTCGGCCACCCCGTGGTACGTGCCGGCGGGGATGGTGGTCATCACGTAATAAGGCCTCTCCTCCACGAACTTCCGCATGGCATCGCTGTTGATGGGGACGATCCGGATGGAGGTGGAGGTGGCAGGCTCCTCGATGGCTGCGCTGGGGTTGCCCACGGTGTAGAAGAAGGCGTCGATCTTCTTGTCCACCAGGGCCCGGGAGGCCTCGGCCTGCTGGAGCCCTTCGGCCTTGATGTCCTTTGCCTGGTCGATGCCGTAGAGCCGCAGCACGTCCTCGGCGTTGCCCCGCTGGCCGGAGCCCGGATTGCCGATGTTGATCCGCTTGCCCTTGATATCTTCTACTTTGGTGATCCCCGTGTCTGCGCGGGTCACCAGGAGCACCGTCTCGGGATGCAGGCTGAAGACGCTCCGCAGCGATGCCACGGGCTTGCCCGCCCAGTCGTTGGAACCCTTCGTAGCGTGCCAGTTCATGTCCGACTGGACCACGCCGAAGTCCAGGAGCCCCCGGTCCACGGCGTTGACGTTGAACACCGACCCCAGCGCCGGGCGACCCACGCAGTTGTACTTGCCCGTCGAGTGCTTGTTGATGATGCTGCACACCTGGAGGGCGACCTGGTAGTACACGCCGGTCACCGCACCGCCCCCGATGAGGAGGTCCTGGGCTGCCGGGGCCGGGCCGGCCGCCAGGCCGCCCACGGCCAGGGCCGCGCCCGCCACGAGGGCCTTCCATCCGTTGCGCGCCTTCTTCATCGTCGCCTCCTTCGCGTTCGTGGGCATCATCGCCCGGTTGAGAAGGGAATCCCCCCACTTGCGCCGCTCGCCGGCCGCCAGAGTGTAGCGTCATTCCCCCCCGGGTCAATGGGCGGCATGGGCCAGGAACCACCACCTGGGTGGCAAGCTGGGTCCGGGAGCCCTTGCGCTCCGCCCCGCAATCCGCGACGTTCAGAGGCAGCGTATCCGAGGGACCCGGTGCGCCGAGCCTCACGGATTTCGGCCTAGCGGCCGCCGTTCGGTCGAGGCGGCACGGGGCTGCGCTCCAGGACTCCCGGACCCCGCCCCAAGAACTTGGGTCGCGGATTCCGGGGGGTGCTACAGCGCCCGCGCCGCCGCCTCGATGGCCTCCCCCAGGGTGCGGACCAGGAAGCCGAGCTCTTCCTCCGTCACGGTGAGCGGCGGGCTCAAGAGGATGTGGTCTCCCCGGATGCCGTCGGCGCCGCCGTCGCCCGGGTACGTGACGAGCCCCCGCGCCATGGCCTCGCCCGCTACCTTGTAGGCCACTTTGCGCTTCGGGTCGAAGGGCTCCCTCGTGTCTCGATCGGCCACGAGCTCTACCCCGGCGAAGAGCCCCAGGCCGCGCACGTCGCCCACGAGCGGCAGGGCCGCGAGCCCCCGGAGCCCTTCCAGGAGGACCGGTCCCAGGGCCGCCGAGCGCTCGGAGAGCCGGTGGTCCTCCAGGTAGCGCAGCACCGCTGCGCCTACCGCCATGGAGACCGCGTGCTGCCCGTAGGTATGGCCGTGGATGAAGCTCCCGGAGCCGCCGCGCACCGCTTCGTGGATTCTCCGTCGCACCAGCACCGCCCCCAGGGGGGTGTACCCGCTGGAGAGGCCCTTGGCCAGCACCACGAGGTCGGCGTTCACGCCCCAGTGCTCCAGGGCCAGGTTGCGACCCGTCCGTCCGGCCCCGGTCATGACCTCGTCGGCGATGAGGAGAATGTCGTGGCGGTCGCAGATCTCTCGGATGCGCTGCCAGTACCCGTCCGGGGGCACAAGCACGCCGGCGGTGGCCCCCACGATGGGTTCGGCGATGAAGGCCGCCACGCTCTCGGGGCCCTCGTAGCGGATCGTCCGGTCCAGGGCGTCGGCGCAGGGAAGGCCACAGGCATCGGGGGTGCGCCCGAAGGGGCAGCGGTAGCAGTAGCAGGGCTCGATGTGGGGAGTGTGCTGGATGAGGGGCAGGTAGGGGCTGCGGCGGCCCGTGTGGCCCCCCAGGGCCAGGGCCCCGGCGGTGTTGCCGTGGTAGGAGGTCCAGCGGGAAATCACCTTGTAGCGGTCGGGCCGACCCGCCTCGCGCCAGTACTGGCGCGAGAGCTTTACCGCGGTCTCCACCGCCTCGGAGCCCCCCGAGACCAGGTAGACCCGGTCGAGCTCCGGATCGGGGGACAGGGCCGCCACCCGCTCCGCCAGCTCCTCGCACGTCCGAGTGGTGAACTGGCTCCCGTGGGCGAAGCTGATGGCGTCCATCTGGGCCAGGGCGGCCTGCCGAACCTCGGGGACGCCGTGGCCGATGGTCACCACGCAGGCCCCCCCCGAGCCGTCGAGGTAGCGCTTGCCCGTCGCGTCCCAGATCCACGCCCCCTCGGCGCGGACCGCGACGGGGTAGGTCTTGGCGGGGCTGCGGTAGAAGACGTGGGACATGGGAGCCTTTCGGTGCGCGTTGCACGTGGCGGGTTGCACGTTGGAGTGTGCCGACGTTCCGTGGTTCGTCAGCTCCCCGGGAGTTGGATCGGTCTTCTGCGGGTCGCTGGCGCCATCTTCACGCCTGACGCTTCACGTCTCACGTCTCACGTCTCACGCTTCACGCCCCGCGCTTGAGCCCCAGGATCTCCCTCGCCTGGGCGGGGGTGGCCACGGGGCGGCCTGCCTCGGCCGCGAGGCGCACGACGCGCTCCACGAACTGGGCGTTGGACCGGGCGAGCTCGCCCCGGCGGTAGTAGATGTTGTCTTCGAGCCCCACGCGCACGTGGCCCCCCAGGGCCAGGGTGGTCAGCACGATGGGCAGGTGTCCGGTGCCGATCCCGATGGAGCTCCAGGTGGAGTCCGGCGGGATGGCCTCCACCAGGTGGAGGAGCTCCTTGGGGGTGGCCGGGGCGCCCCCCGGGGCTCCCAGCACGAACTGGAAGTGGAGCGGCGCTTCGAGCAGCCCGCGATCCCGCAGCCGCAGGCAGTTGCCGATCATCCCGCCGTCGAAGATCTCGAGCTCGGGCTTGGTGCCGGCCTCCTTCATGCGCCGGGCGAGCTCCTCGAGGAAATCCGGCGGGTTCAGGAACACCCCGTCCCCCAGGTTCATGCTCCCGGCGTCGAAGCTCGCCAGCTCGGGGCGAAACTCCAGGGGGACGAACCGGGCCTCGTAGGCGAGGTTGCGGCCCGGGATGCCGCTGGTGGTCAGGCACACCACCGGGTCCGTGCCCGAAGCGGCCAGGCGGTCGAGCACCCGGCGGTAGAGCTCCGCGTCCTGGGTGCCCAGGGCGGTCTCGGGGTCGCGCACGTGGATGTGCACCACGCTCGCTCCGGCCCGGGCGGCCTCGGCGGCCGAGTCGGCGATCTCCTCGGGGAGGACGGGGATGTGGGGGCACTTCTCCCGGGGCATGCGGCTCCCCGTGATGGCGGCGGTGATGATGAGCGGTGCCACGGTTTCCTCCTCGGCCGGGTCATTCCCAGTACACCCCCCGCTCGGCCCACAGGGTCTCCTTTTCCTCCAGGGCCTCCCGCGCCCGGGGGCCCATGCGGCGGGAAACCTCCAGGAGCAGGGCCTGGGCCAGGCAGGCGCAGGCGGTAAAGCTCTCGATGTAGCCGTCCAGGCCATAGGCGGCCGGCAGGAGCACCTCGGCTTCGGCCGCCAGGGGGGAGGCGGGCCCGTCGGTGAGGGCGATGAGCCGCGCCCCCCGGCGCCGGGCCAGGGCCGCGGCCTCCACCACGGCCCGCGTGTAGCGGGGAAAGGTCACCGCCACCACCACGTCGCCGGGCTGCACGCGGTCCACGCCGTCCCAGATATCCCCGGTGCCCGGGACCAGGAGGCGCGCGTCGATGCCCAGGTACGACAGGCCCTCCCGCAGGAGCACCGCGACGGCGTGGGGGGTGCGCAGGCCCAGGAGCCAGGTGCGGGCGCCCCCGGCCAGCAGCACGGCGGCCCGTTCGAAGGCCTGGGGCGAGAGGCGGTCCCAGGTGTCCCGCAGGTTGTCGATGTCGCGGGCGAAGGCCCGGGCCAGGGGATCGGCCTCCCCCCGGGCAGTCAACCGCTCCACGGTGGTGCGTCGCCGAACCACCGCCGCCCGGAGCTCCTCCTGGAACGCGGGAAATCCCGGGTAGCCCCTCTCCTGGACCGCCCGGATCACCGTGGACTCGCTCGCCCCGCACCGGCGGCCGAGCTCCCGGGCCGAGAGGTAGCTCGCCTCTTCGGCGTGGGCCTCGGCATAGGCGATGACCCCGCGGCGGGCGGCGGACGGAAGGCGGGCCATGCAGGAACTCCTGCAATCGAGGGCCGGAAAGTGCAGCAAGACTTGCTGATACCACCCCCGGGTGCCGGTGTCAAAGGGAGAATGCGCCAACGGACAGGACCCGGTTCTTGGAACCACGAAGACACCAAGACACAAAGACGAGCGACACGGCTGATGGCCCCCGGGGGAGAGAGCGCGGCTTGCGGACCACCGATCGTCTGCCGGCACCAATCCCCCTCCGGCCGGTTTTCTTGGTGTCTTCGTGGTTCGCTTTGGGTTCGCTCTGTGTTCGCTTTGGGTTTGCCGCGTGTGGTCCGCCCCCGAGTTTACTTTCCGCCGCCTCCCGGTAGACTTGCGGGCCTTGTCTCGCACAACGGAGGGATACTCATGGCCAAGCCGCGCGCCGTCGCGATTCTCACGGGGGGAGGAGACGTTCCGGGGCTCAACCCCTGCATCAAGACGGTGGCCTACCGGGCCATCGACGAAGGGGTGCGGGTGCTCGGGGTGCGCCGGGGGTGGGGCGGGCTGCTGCACTACAACCCCGACGACCCCGAGAGCTTTGCCTCCAATCTCCAGTGGCTCGACAAGAACATGGTGCGCACCATCGACCGGACGGGGGGGACGTATCTGCACACGTCGCGGACCAATCCGGCGTCCGTGCGGCCCAAGGACGTGCCCGCGTTCCTCCGGGACCGGGTCCCCCCCGGCGCGGAGCGGGCGGATCTGACGGCGCACGTGGTCTCGAACCTGGACCGGCTCGGGGTGGACGCCCTCATCCCCATCGGGGGCGACGACACCCTGAGCTTCGGGGAGCGGCTCCACCGGGAGGGGTTTCCCGTGATCGCCGTGCCCAAGACCATGGACAACGACGTGTACGGCACGGACTACTGCATCGGGTTCTCCACCGCCGTGACCCGCAGCGTGAACTTCATCCACGCGCTTCGCACCTCCACGGGCTCCCACGAGCGCATCGCCGTGGTGGAGCTCTTCGGCCGCTACTGCGGGGAGACCTCGCTCGTGTCGGCGTACCTCTCGGGGGCCGACCGGGCCATCATCTCCGAGGTGCCCTTCGATCCCGAGCGCCTCGCCCGCCTGGTGCTCGCCGACAAGCGGGCCAATCCCAGCAACTACGCCATGGTGACCATCTCGGAGGGCGCCCGGCTGGCGGGGGGCGAGATGCACCTGACGGGCGAGGCCGACCCCTACGGGCACCGCAAGCTCGGGGGCATCGGCGCCGAGACCGGGGCGCTCCTCAAACGCATCACCGGAGAGGACATCGTCTTCCAGCAGCTCTCCTACCTGATGCGCAGCGGGGCTCCCGACTCCCTGGACCTCATGGTGGCGGTGAACTTCGCCAACATGGCCGTGGACCTGGCCCTGGAAGGCACCTCGGGGCGGCTCGTGGCCCTCTCCCGGGGCACCTACACCGACATCCCCCTGAGCACGGTCGCCCAGGGCAAGAAGCGCGTCGACGTGGAAGAGCTCTACGACTCCGAGGAATACCGGCCCAAGGTGCGCCACGTGATGGGGAAGCCGATGTTTCTGTACTGACGAGGCGGCGCCTCGGACCGTCGAGGCATGGGCGGGCCGGGGGCCTCCCCTGCGGCGGCACAGGATCCCGTGGGCTCTCGGATGGTCCGTGGCATTCCAGCGAGGGAAGGGAAGGGTCTCTGGCGTCCGCAAGGGCATCGCCAAGACCGCCTGCGCCGCCTCCGGGCAGACCCCCGGCCCGCCCCCCGCACCGTGCACGGCGACGGTCGCCCTCTCTCCAACGGACCACGGCCAACGGACCACGGACCACCCGCAAGGAGTTCCTTCATGGCCCGCTACAGCTTCGGAAACAAGGCCGGCAAAGTGCGCGCCCGCACGGTGGCGGGCGGGGGGCCCGCCCCGGGCGCCGACGAGGTGGTCCGGCGGCTGAAGGAAGAGGCCCGAAAACCCTCCGGGGAAGACTACCGGGAGCGGTCCCTGGCGCTCCACGGCAGCGTGTGCGCCCGGTGCGGGCGCGACTTCGGGGGCAAGGACCTCAAGCTCCTGACCGTCCACCACCGGGACGGGGACCACCGGAACAACCCCGCCGACGGGAGCAACTGGGAAAACCTCTGCATCTACTGCCACGACGACGCCCACAGCCGGGGCGTGCTGGGCGAGTACGTGGGGGGACAGAAGTCCCGGGACGAGCGCCTTCTGGCCTACGGGGACGAGGCGGGCGGGGGCACCAGCCTGGGCGATCTGCTCCGCAAGGCCCTAGAGGGCAAGGAGAAGTAAGACCATGGCCCAGCCCCGCCGGTGGGGGCGGCGCCTCCTGCGCACGCTCCTGCTCGTGCCCCTCCTGGGGGGCGCCGGATACGGGGCGTGGCACCTCTCCCGGCCCACGCCCGTTTTGGTGGTCCTCGCGACCCTGGAGCGGGGCCGGGTGGAGGCCACCGTGGCCAACACCCGGGCCGGCACGGTGAACGCCTGCCGGCGGGCGCGGCTGGCCCCCGCGGTGGGGGGGCCCATCGCTCGGCTCCCGGTGCGGGAGGGGGATCGGGTGGCGGCGGGCCAGGTGCTCCTGGAGCTCTGGAACGAGGACTTGCGGGCGGCAGTGACCCTGGCCGAGCGGGAAGCCGACGCGGCGGCCTCCCGGGCCGAGGAGGCGTGCACCCTTGCGGAGGTGGCCGAGCGCGACGCGGCTCGCTTGGAGCGGCTGCTTCGCCAGGGGGTGGCCACCGAGGAGGCGGCCGACCGGGCATCGAGCGAGGCCCGGGCTCGGCGCGCGGGGTGTGCGGCCTCCGTTGCGGGGGCTCAGGTGAGCGCGGCGCGGGTGGCCGTGGCCCGTGCGAATCTGGAGCGCACGATCCTGCGCGCCCCCTTCCCCGGCACGGTGGCCGAGGTGAACGGGGAGCTCGGCGAAGTCGTGACCCCTTCGCCCATCGGCGTGCCGACCCTGCCGGCCGTGGACCTCATCGACGACCGCTGCCTCTACGTCACCGCTCCCATCGATGAGGTGGACGCCCCGGCGGTGCGTCCCGGCCTCCCGGTCCGGATGAGCCTCGACGCCTTTCCAGGCCAACGCTTTCCCGGCACCGTGCGGCGGGTGGCCCCCTACGTGCTCGACCTGGAGCGCCAGGCCCGCACGGTGGACGTGGAGGTGGAGTTCGCTTCCTCGGCCGAGCCCCGGGGCCTCCTGGCCGGATACAGCGCCGACGTGGAGGTGGTGCTCGACACGCGGGAGTCGGCCCTTCGGGTGCCGGCCCAGGCCGTGCTCGAGGGCCACCGGGTGCTGGTGTACCGGGAGGACGAGCCCCGAGCCCGCCGCCCCGCCGAGGGGGTGCTCCAGGAGCGTGTCTTCCAGCCCGGCCTCTCGAGCTGGGAGTACGTGGAGGCGGTCTCGGGCCTCCAGGAGGGGGAGCGGATCGTCCTCTCGGTAGACCGGGAGGGGCTGCGCGCCGGGGCCCGGGCTACCCCGGAGGGGGAGGGCGAGGGGGGGAGGGAAACCCGCCCTTGATCGAGCTCCGGGAGCTGACCCGGATCTACGCCGTGGGGGATCAGGAGGTTCGCGCCCTCGACGGGGTGAGTCTGCGCGTGGGCGCGGGGGAATACGTGGCCATCATGGGACCCTCGGGCTCGGGAAAGTCCACCCTGCTCCACCTTCTTGGACTGCTGGACCGCCCCACCTCGGGGACCTATCTCCTGGGGGGAGCCGACGTCACGGACCTGGGGGACCAGGAGCGGGCGCTCGCCCGGCGCGACAGGATCGGCTTCGTCTTCCAGTTCTTCCACCTGGTGGAGCGCCTCACGGCCGAACAGAACGTGGAGCTCCCCCTCGTCCTGGCCGGACTGCCCCCCGGGGAGCGCCGTCCCCGGGTGCGGGCAGCCCTGGAGTCCATGGGGCTCGCCGACCGACTGGATCACCGGCCGAGCCAGCTCTCGGGGGGGCAGCGCCAGCGGGTGGCCATCGCCCGGGCCACCGTGACCCGGCCCTCGATCCTCCTGGCCGACGAGCCCACCGGCAACCTGGACCGCGCTTCCGGCCGGGAGGTCCTCCAGATCCTGGAGGGTCTCCAGGCGGAGGGCCTCACCCTGCTCGTGGTCACCCACGACCCGGAGATCGGCGAACGGGCCGGGCGCCGCATCCGCATGGTGGACGGCCGGGTGGCCCAGGACACGGCCGGGGGGGCGGCCCCGTGAGGCCGGCCGACGTGGCGGGTTTCGCCCTGGGGAGCCTCAAAGGGTATCCCCTGCGCAGCGCCCTGACCCTGCTCGCCATGTCCATCGGCGTGGCGGCGGTGGTGGTGCTCACCTCCCTGGGAGAAGCCGCCCGGCGCTACGTCACCGGCGAGTTCGCCTCCCTCGGCACCCACCTCCTCATCGTCGTCCCAGGCCGCTCCGAGACCGCCGGGGCGGTACCCAACGTCTTCGTGGGCCAGACCCCCCGGGACCTCACGGTGGCCGACGCCTCGGCCCTGACCCGCAGCGGGTTCGTGGCCCGAGTGGCCCCCCTGAGCCTCGGCTCGGCGCCCGTGGCCTGGGGCGGCCGGGAGCGGGAGGTGCCGGTGCTGGGGTCCACCGCGGAGCTCCTGCCCTTGCGGCGGTGGACCATGGCCCAAGGCGTCTTCCTGCCCCCCGGCGACCCGGACCGGGCCTCGGCCGTGTGCGTGCTGGGGACCCAGGTGCGCCGCGAGCTCTTCGGGCCGGCCCGGGCCCTGGGGGAGTGGGTGCGCATCGGGGACCGGCGTTTCCGGGTGATCGGGGTACTGGCCTCGGAGGGCCGCTCCATCGGGCTCGACGTGGAAGACATGGTGGTGGTGCCCGTGGCCTCGGCCCAGATGCTCTTCAACAACCCCTCCCTGGCCCGGATCCTGGTGGAGGCCCGCAGCCGGGAGGCCATTCCCCGAGCCCGGGAGGCGGTTCAGGCGATCCTCAAGGCGCGCCACCAGGGGGAGGAGGACGTGACCGTCATCGCCCAGGACGCCGTGCTCGCCACCTTCGACCGCATCCTGGGAGCCTTGACCCTCACGGTGGGGGGGATCGGGGCCATCAGCCTCTTGGTGGCGGGCATCCTGGTGATGAACGTGATGCTCGTGGTGGTATCCCAGCGCCGGGGAGAGATCGGGCTCCTGGTGGCGCTCGGAGCCACCGGCCGCGCCATCCGGGTGCTCTTCCTGGCCGAGGCGGCGCTCCTCTCCCTGGCGGGGGCGGCGGTGGGGCTCTTCCTGGGGGAGGGGGGAAGCTGGGCCCTGGCCCAAGCCTATCCCCGGCTTCCCCTGGGTCCGCCCCCCTGGGCGGCGGGGGCGGCGGTGGCCGTGGCGCTGGCAACGGGACTCCTCTTCGGCGTCCTCCCGGCCCGCCGGGCGGCGCGCCTGGACCCTGTGGAAGCCCTGGCGCGGCGCTGAAGGGCCCGTGCGCACCCTCGATCTCGCACGCCTTGCGTCGGGCGCGGCCCGCTCCCAGCCGCTGCGCAGCCTGCTCACCGTGCTGGGCATCGCGGTGGGCATCGCCTCGGTGGTACTCCTCACCTCCATCGGCGAGGGGGTGCAGCGTTTCGTGCTGGCCGAGTTCACCCAGTTCGGGACGAACCTGGTGAGCGTCCATCCGGGGCGGGCCACCACGTTTGGCGCCTCGGTGGGGGTCTTCGGCACCGTGCGCCCCCTCACCCTGGCCGACGCCGAGGCCCTCCGGCGGGTGCCCCACGTGCGGGCCGTGGTGCCGGTGGTCCAGGGCAACGCGGAGGTGCGGGGGGAGAGCCGGCGGCGCCGGGTCACGGTGTACGGGGTGGGCCCGGGCTTCCCCGAGGTCTTCACCTTCGGCGTGGCCTCGGGCACCTTCCTGCCCCCCGACGACCTGGAGGCCCCCCGGTCCTTCGCCGTGCTCGGAAGCCGCCTGCGCGAGGAGCTCTTCGGCCGGGAGAACCCCCTGGGCCGCCTGGTCCGGGTGGGGGGCAGCCGCTACCGGGTGGTGGGCACGATGGAGTCCAAGGGGCAGGTGCTGGGCTTCGACCTGGACGACACGGTCTACCTCCCGGCGGCCCGGGCCCTGGAGCTCTTCAACCGGGACAGCCTCATGGAGGTGGACCTGCTCTACGCCGAGGGGGCCCCCGTGGAGGAGGTGGTGGCGGGCATCCGCCGCATCCTCGCGGCCCGCCACGGGCGGGAGGATTTTACCATCACCACCCAGCAGCAGATGCTCGACGTGCTAGGCGGGGTGCTGGGGGTGCTCACCTTTGCCGTGGGCGCACTGGGGGCCATCTCGCTCCTGGTGGGCGGGGTGGGCATCCTCACCATCATGACCATCGCGGTGGCGGAGCGTACCCCCGAGGTGGGGCTCCTGCGGGCCCTGGGGGCGCGCCGGGGCCAGGTGCTGGGCCTCTTCCTGGGAGAGGCCGCGCTGCTGGGCGCCGCCGGGGGGCTCGCGGGGCTCGCCCTGGGCGCGGGGGGCGCCCGGCTGCTCCACCTGATCGCACCCGCTCTGCCGGTGTACACGGCCTGGACCATGGTCCTCCTGGCCGAACTTGTCGCGGTCTCCATCGGCCTGGCCGCGGGCGCCGTGCCGGCCCTGCGGGCCGCCGGCCTGGACCCGGTGGAGGCCCTGCGGGCCGAATGAGACCCGGCGGTTCCCCGTTGTGTGGAGAGGTTCTCATCTGCTATTAGGGAGCGATCAGTAATGCATCGCGCGGTTGGCACCGCACATTTCGGCGGGAGGCGCGGAAGGGTCATGGGGCCTGGATGAGCACGAACGGCGCCCGGATACTGGTCGTGGCAGGAGACGGAGCCCCGGGGGAACGGCTGCGGGCCCTGGGAGCCGGGTCCGGCGGATACACCGTGGACTGCGTCGCGGGCGCCGCCCAGGCTCGTGCCGCCGCGGTCGCGAGCCCGCCCCACTTCGTCCTCGCCCAGGATCGGCTCCCCGACGGCACGGCCGCAGGGCTCCTCCGCGGGGGAGAAGGCCTTGCGGGAACTTCCTTCGCGGTGGTGTCCGACGATCCCGGCGCGCCCGAGGTCCGCGACGCGCTGGAGGCGGGTGCGCTGGACTGCCTCGCCCCCGGAGAGCTCTCTCCCGAGAACCTGCCTGCCCTCGTGGCACGGCTTCACCGCGTCGCTGGGGGGTTGGCGGCCCGACGGCAGGCGGAAGCCGAGCGCGACGAGTACCGCCGGCGCCTCGACCTCATCACCGGGAACCTGGGGGTGGGCTTCGCCCTGGTTTCCCGGGACTACCGCATCCAGTGGGCCAACGACACGCTCCGGGACGTCTTCGGGGAAGTGGCGGGAGCCGTCTGCCACGAGGCGTTCAACCGCCGCCCGGATGTCTGCCCGGGATGCGGCGTGCGGGAGGTCTTCGACGGGGGCGCCGAACGGGTCGTGCGGGAGCAGCGGCACTACGACACGGCCGGCCGTCCCGTATGGTTCGAGGTGCTGGCCGCCCCCGTGCGGGACGCCGGGGGAGCGGTGACCGGGGCCATGGAGCTCCTCGTTCCCCTTACCGAGCGCAAGCGTGCCGAGGAACGGCTGGCCCGGCACCTGGAGCACGAGCGCCTGCTGGCCGAGGTGGCGGCCGCTGCCGTGCGCACGGGCGCTCCCGAGCGGTTCCAGGAAGAGTGCGTCGCGCTCCTCTCCCGGGCCCTCGACGTGAGCCGGATCTACGTGTTCGAGCACCGGGTTGCCACCGACACCATGGACAACACGGTGGAGTGGGTCGCACCCGGAGTGAGCCCCGAGCGGGAACGCCTGCAAGGGGTCCCCGCTACGGCAACCCCCTGGTGGATGAAGGAGCTGCGGGCCGACCGGGTGATCTCCTGCGCCGACCTCGAGGAGATCCCCGGCGAGGGGGAGAGGGAGATCCTGCGGTCCCAGGGGATCCGGGCGGTCCTGGCGGTCCCCCTCTTCGTGGGGGACCGCTACTTCGGGTTTCTCGGCTTCGACGAGTGCCGGGGTCCGCGCCGATGGCTCCCGGAGGACGTGGAGCTCCTGCGGACCGTGGGGAGCTTCCTCTCCATCATCCTCGAGCGCCGCCGCGCCGAGGAGACGCTGCGCGCCAGCGAGGCCCGCTACCGGAAGCTCTCCGACGAATTTCACGCCGTCCTCGATGCGATTCCCGACACCCTGATTCTGCAATCGCCGCAGATGGAGATCCTGTGGGCGAACCGCGGAGCGGCCCTGGGGGTGCGGCGCGAGCCGCGGGAGCTCGTGGGGCGGCGGTGCTACGAGATCTGGCACAACCGCGACCGCCCCTGCGACCCCTGCCCGGTGCGCGAGTGCCTCGCTTCGGGAGAGTTCGCCGAGTGCTGCACCACCGACCCCGAGGGGCGTATCTGGGAGCTTCGGGCCGTGCCCCTGCGCGACGACGGGGGAGGCATGTTGGGCACGATCGAGCTGGCCCGCGACATCACCGCCCGCCGCCAGGCAGAGGCCGAGCGCGAGGCCCTGATCGCCGAGCTCCGATCCCGCAACGAGGCCCTGGACCAGTTCACCTACACCGTCTCCCACGACCTCAAGGGGCCGCTTACCACCATCCGGGGCTTTGCGGGCCTCATGGAGCGGGAGGCCCGGGAGGGCCGGGCGGAGCGCGCCCGGGGCTACGCGCGCCAGATCGGCGCGGCGGCCGAGAGGATGCAGCGCCTGCTGGACGACCTGCTGGGGCTGTCGCGCATCGGGCGGCTCACCCACGCGCCCGTGCCCGTCTCCCTCCTGGAAGTGGCCCGGGAGGCCGCCGCCTCGTTCGCGGTCCAGGCGGCCGAGCGGGGCGTCGAGGTGGAGATCGCCCCGGATCTGCCCGTGGTCCGGGGAGACCCCACGCGCCTGAGGGAAGTGCTGGAAAACCTCCTGGGCAACGCGGTGAAGTTTTTGGGGGACGAGCCCCACCCGTCCGTGCGCGTGGGGTGGCGCGCCCACGCCGCCCGGCCCGTCTTCTACGTCCGGGACAACGGAGTGGGAATCGCGCCGGAGCAACGGGAGCGGGTCTTCGGTCTCTTCGAGAAGCTCGATCCCCATAGCCCCGGCACCGGTATCGGCCTGGCCATCGTCAAGCGCATCGTAGAGGTGCACGGCGGCAGGATCTGGGTGGAGTCCGAGGGCCGCGGCACCGGCTGCACCTTCTGCTTCACGCTGGGGGAAGCGGACAGGGGCTAGCCCCAACTTGACCCTTTCGCTCCTCGGCTGATACCGTCGTTTCGTTGGCCACGCCCTCGTCGCGCGGAGCCCCAGGGCGCCGCCGAAGCTCCCGCGAGCCCATGTACCGCAGCTACTTCGGATTGAGGGAAGAGCCCTTCGCCCTCACCCCCGACCCCCGGTTCCTCTACCTGAGCCCCCGCCACCGGGAGGCCCTGGCCCACCTCCTCTACGGCATGGGTGAGGCGGGGGGGTTCGTGCAGCTCACGGGGGAGGTGGGCACGGGGAAGACGACGTTGTGCCGGAGCCTGCTGGAGCAGGCGCCCGAGGGCGTGGACGTGGCGCTCCTCTTCAACCCCCGCCAGACTCCCGCGGAGCTCGTGGCCTCGGTGTGCGACGAGTTCCGCGTGCCCTACCCTCCGGGCACGTCGAGCCTCAAGATCCTCACCGATGCCCTCAACCGCCACCTGCTCGACGGCCACGCCCGCGGCCGGCGGGCGGTGCTCGTCATCGACGAAGCCCAGAACCTCAGCGCCGAGGCCCTGGAGCAGGTGCGGCTGCTCACCAACCTGGAGACCACCACCCGCAAGCTCCTCCAGATCCTGCTCATCGGCCAGCCCGAGCTCCGGGCCCTCATGGCCCGCCCGGAGCTGCGGCAGCTGGACCAGCGGATCACCGCCCGCTACCACCTCGCCCCCCTCACCGCGGAGGAGACGGCCCAGTACGTGCGCCACCGTCTGGAGGTGGCCGGAGCGGCGGAGCCCCTGTTCACTCCGGGAGCGCTCTCCCGGGTGCACCGGCTCTCCGGGGGGGTGCCACGGCTCGTGAACGTGCTCTGCGACCGGGCCCTGCTGGCGGCCTACGCCAGGGGAGAGCGGCCGGTGGGAAGCAGGCTCGTGGGACGGGCCGCTGCCGAGGTGCGGGGAGAGGGCGCGGTCACCCGGCGCCGGGCGTGGGGCTGGGCCGGTGCCGCGGTCGCCCTGGCTCTGGCCGCGGCGGCGTGGGGGTTGGTGTCCTTCGCCCCGCCTGCCGCTCGCGTCGCGGCCGACCGGGAGGGAGGGGGAGAGGTCTTCGCCCTGCCCGTGGAGCCTCCGCCCCTTCCCCTCGCCGAAGTCCCTGCCGAGCTTCCGGCGCCTGCCGCCGAGCCCGCAGCGACCGAACCCTTCGGGCCGCGCCTGGCCGGGGGAAGCCTGCGCACCGGGAGCGACGACGCGCTGGCGACCCTGTTCGGCTATTGGGGCCTGTCCTACGCCGAGGCAGCCGGCGCCACGGCCTGCGAACGGGCCGAGGCCCTGGGCTTGCGCTGCACCTACGGCCGCGGAAACTGGACGACGCTCGCCCACTACGGGCTGCCGGCGGTGCTGGAGCTGCGCGACGGCGCGGCCGCCCGCCACCACGGGGTCCTGGTCGGCCTCGACGGCTTCGTCGCGACGCTGGACTTCGGGGGCGAGCCCCTCACGGTACCCCGGCAGGAGCTCGACCCCCTGTGGTTCGGCGAATTCCTCTTCCTGTGGCAGGGGCCTCCCGAGGGAGCTTCCGTCCTGCGCCTGGGAAGCGAGGGACCCGACGTGGTGTGGCTCCGCACCCTTCTGGATGCGGCCGAGGGGCGTTCCCCCCCTTCGGCCGGAGCTGCGAACCCGCGCTTCGGCCCCGGCCTTCGGGAGAGGGTGCGAGCCTTCCAGAGCGCCCGGGGGCTGGCGCCCGATGGGATTGCCGGAGAGCAGACGTTCATCCAGCTCAACACCGCCGCAGGCCCGCCCTCGGTCCCGGTTCTCCGGCGTCACCACGGGCCCGGGGAGCCCTGACGAGCCATGTCGTACATCCTGGAAGCTCTGCGCAAGGCCCAGCAGGAGCAGCAGCGGGGACAGGCTCCGGACTTGAAGGCGGCCGTGGGTATCCCGGCCCCGGAGCCTCGCCGGCGACGCCTGCGGTGGGGCTGGGCCGTGGCGGCCCTGGTCCTCGGGGCAAACGCCCTGGTGCTGGGGTGGACCCTCCGGCCCCGCCCGCCCGGGCCCCTGCCGGCATCCCTCCCGGCACCTCCCCCCCCGGAGGCCCGCCTCGCCGCCGCTCCTCCTGTGCCTGCCGAACCCCGGCGGACGGGAGACCTGCGCCTGCCCGCCGAGACGCGGCCCCTGGCAGCCGAGGCCGAGCGCCGCGCCCCTCCCCGTGCGGTGACCCCGGAGCCCCAACAACCTCCCGTCGGCGCCGCCGGGGCCGCCGCTCCCCTGCCCTCCCCGGCCGAAGCCCCAACGACGCCCGCGCAGGACACGGCGCCGGCGGTCCCCGAGCCCCCAGCGGCGGCGGAGCCGGCGTCTCCCGTCGCGCAGATCCAGCCGGTCCCGGCCCCGGCGCCTGAACCGCGCCGGGAGGCCGGGGCCGTTGCCGGCGCGGCCCCGGTACCCCTGCTCCAGGAGCTGCCCCCGGAGGTCCGCCAGGGTCTCCCCCCCCTGGAAATCAACGGGCACGTGTACGCGGACGACCCCTCCGAGCGGTTCGTCTTCATCAACTGGAAGCCGTATCGAGAGGGTGACCGCCTGGGCGCGGCCGAAGGGCCTGTGCTGGAGAAGATCACCGTGGAAGGGGTGGTGGTGGACTTCGGCTCCGTGCGGGCGCAGGTGCCGGTGCTGCCGTGACCCTCACCCCGCCTCAATCCGGGTACACCACCAGGTGACGATCGCCGCCGGCGCCCGTGCTCTGGGCGGTGAGGCCGGACCGGGTGACGACCCGGTGCTGGAGCTTGCGCAGGGCCGCGGGCTGGGGAGCCAGCGCCGCAGGGCCTCCCCCGGCCCGGATCGCGTCCACCGCCTCCTCGGCCTCCTGCACCGCTCGCGCCACCTCGCCCTCCTCGAAGCCGCCCACGTGGAGGAAGGCCTCCTGAAGGACGCGCCGCAGCGTGGCGGTGCTGTTTCTCTTGACCCAGTGCACCGGCACCCCCGCCTCCCCCAGGATGCGCTCGAGCCGGGCGTCGCGGCCGCGGGAACGCAGGGCCACGATGGCATCGGCCTGCTGGGGGCGGCCCACCGCCCGGGCGTTGAGGCCGAGATCCCGGATGGCCCGCTCCAGGGAGTCGCGGCTCAAGGCGTAGGCGAAGAGGCGGGTGCGCCCGCCCGGGGCCGCCTGCTCCCCGTCGGCGGAAGCGGGGGGGCGGTTCGGCTCCCCCGGCGCGGCCACCGCCACCACCTGGCCGTCCTCCCCCCGCACCCGGTGCTCTCCCCCGGGGTCCGCCCGGCGGAGCAGGGCATCCACGGCAGCTCCCGTGTCGCGGTGGACGATCACCTCGACCCGGCTCACGATCTCCACCACGGCGTCGAAGGTAGGGGGCGCCTTGCGCTCGCTCACGGTCTTCTGGGTGCGCCGCAGGCGCGCCTCCTCGTCGCCCAGGGTCACGGTCTGCACGCCCCCCACCAGGTCGCTCAGGGTGGGATTGAGCACCAGGTTTTCCAGGCAGTTGCCGTGGGCCGTGCCGATGAGCTGCACGCCCCGCTCGGCGATGGTGCGGGCGGCGGCCGCCTCGGCGGCGGTGCCGATCTCGTCCACGATCACCACCTCGGGCATGTGGTTCTCCACCGCCTCGATCATCACCGCGTGCTGACGGTCGGGATGGGGCACCTGGATGCGCCGGGCGCTCCCGATGCCGGGGTGGGGCACGTCCCCGTCCCCCGCGATCTCGTTGGAGGTGTCCACCACCATCACCCGCTTGCCCAGGTCGTCGGCGAGCACCCGAGCCGCCTCCCGGAGCATGGTGGTCTTGCCCACTCCCGGCGGGCCCATGAGGAGCAGGCTCGCGCCGCTCTCCACCAGGTCGCGGATGAAGTCCACCGTGCCGAAGACCGCCCGGCCCACCCGCAGGGTGAGCCCCACCACCTCGCCCCGGCGATTTCGCAGGGCCGAGATGCGGTGCAGGGTGCGCTCGATGCCGGCCCGGTTGTCGGCCGTGAACTCCCCCAGCCGCTCCACCACCTGGTCCAGGTCGTCGCGGGTGACGGGCCGGGGCAGCAGGCGACGGGCGCTTTCCCGGAAGCGCGCCTCGGGGGGACGGCCCAGATCGAGCACGACCTCCAGCAGGTCCTCCAGGGGGCGGCCTTCCAGGGGCTGGCGGATCTCCCGGGGGAGGGCATCGAGGAGCAAGGCAAGGTCGTCGCCCGAGGAAGATGGGCAGGCGGTGGGGTGCGGGGCGTCCATGGGGGCAGTCTAGCACCGCCCCGGTCCCGGCGGGGAGGGCCCTTCCCTTCGGAGCGGCCCTGGCCGCGAACGCGGATCTCGGCCAAACGGCACATCCAGAAACCGTTCCCGAAATCCCTCAATTGTTTTCCTTCCCGGTTCGATAGGTAGCGTGCCCCGAACCCGCGTTCGCCCGGCCCCCGGGCGAGGAGAAGCAGCGCCATGCTCAAGGTGGACCTCAACGAGGCCCTGGTCGACGCCATCATCCGCAGCACCCACGCCGGCCTCCAGATGGCGGGGCTCTCGCCGCGCCCGGTGGGGATCAGCACGCTCCCCGCCCGGGCGCAAGAGGTGGCCGTCGTGATCGGCCTGGTGGGCCGGCGCAACGGCACGGTCACCTTGAGCCTCTCCCAGCGGGCCGTGCTCCTACTGGCCAACCGTTTCACGGACTCCGGCCAGTCGGAGGTCAACGAGGACGTTCTCGACGCCGTGGGGGAGATCACCAACATCGTGGCCGGCCGCCTCAAGGGGGAGCTCGGCGACCCTTCCTACGGCATCACCAGCATCTCGTGCCCCTCCATCATCATCGGCGCCGACTACCACCTCTACCAATTCCGGGGCTTCCAGACCGTCTCCGTGGAGTTCGAGATTGAGGAGCTGCCCATCATGTTCTGGCGGGAGCGCCTGTTTTCCGCCACCCTGTCCTTGACCCGGGCCTAGGAATCTTCCAAGCCCCGGCATCGTGAGCCAACCGCCCAGTTTGCGCGCGGGCCTCACGAAAGCCACGGCGCGCACACTCACCCGGTACCCATCGAAATCGATATCGAAATCGCGATCGAAGTCGGGGTCGATATCGATTTCGATTTCGATTTCGATCGGGCAGAAGCAAACGAACCGTCACGCAGGGCGGTCTGAGGCGCAGTCCCTCCCCGCGCAGCGCAACGAGCCCCTCGCCGAGTTCCCCTCCCGCGGTACACTCCCCCGGTCCCCGGCCCGGCGAGCAGCGCCTTCTCTGCGGCGCTCCCCCAGAGCCTCGGCATGAAACCACCGGGTGCGGTTCCGCGTCGAAGCGGGCGAGGACGACCCGCGCGCAGGGAGGAACCCATGAAGACCCCCGCCATCGACCCCGTCTGCCGCATGGAGGTGGACCCCGAGGCGCCGCCCGGGGGCACCTCCGACCACGAGGGCAAGCGCTACTACTTCTGCAACCCCCGGTGCCGGGGGCGCTTCGAAGCCGATCCCGAGGGGGTCCTGGCCGCCTACCGGACGAACGCCCAGGAGGAGGAGGCCGCACACGTGGGCGAGGAGGAGGCCCCGACCGCGGAGCCTCGGTCGGGCGGGGTCAAGGAGGTCCTGGACCTCACCGGCATGAGCTGCGCCTCTTGCGCCGCGGCCATCGAGAGGGGGCTGCGCCGGGTTCCGGGGGTAGGGGTGGCCAACGTGAACTTCGCCGCCTCCAAGGCCTACGTGGAGCGGGACCCCTTCCGGGCCGGGCACGAGGACCTGGTGGCGGCGGTGCGCAAGGCGGGGTACGGGGTGCGGGAAGCCGGGGCCGAGCGCACGGCGGAGCTCTCGCTCACAGGGGTGGACTCGGCCCACTGCGCGGGCTTGGTGGAAAAGGCCCTGGGGGGTCTCCCCGGCGTGGAGTCTGCTTCGGTGAACCTCGCAACCTCCCGCGCGCGGGTCGCTTACGACCCGTCCCGGGTCCGGGTGTCCCGGATGATCGAGGCGGTCAAGGCCGCCGGGTACGGGGCCCGGGTGGCCGAGGGCC
>JBFLZB010000084.1 GCA_040756475.1 Thermodesulfobacteriota bacterium | reverse complement strand
CCCGGGTGGGCATCCCCGTCCTCGTCAGCCGAAACGCCGCCACCAGCCTCTCCGTAGAGCTCGCGAAGAAGCTCAACATCACCCTCATCGGCTACGTCCGCGCCGGCCGCTTCACCGTCTACAGCGGAGAAGAGCGGATCGAGGGGTAGCGGCGCCCCGGGCCCTTCCGGGAAGTCAGTGGGTTCTGGAGAGGCCCCTTCGGTGTGCTCTGCACCACCTCGCTGCGTGTGCCACAGCTCCCTCTCCCCTCGGGGGAGACGGCCGGGGTGAGGGGGGCGGCCCAGTCACGTCCCCCGCCCCCTGTCCCCCGCCCACCAGGAGCGGGTGGAGGCTTGGCCCGAAGGCTCGGCGTGCTACCAACAAGGGTATGCCCACAGAATCCCGGAAGACCCTGCCCCCGGCCCGCATCCGGGGCTGCGTCCCCCTCTCTCCTCCTGTGTGTTGAGGTCATAGACAACACCCGTTGGCGTTGGTAGTTTCTCCCACATGAGGGCCTCCCCCCCTGGTTCGCCGGCGAGCGGTCGTCGCTGCCGACGCCTTTGTCGACGTGGTGATCTGGCGGATTTCGGAGCTGGTCCCCCGTCAGAGCACGCCTTCGAGTACCGACTCGCGTACGTGGTCGAAGTGCAGTGCGTGCTGCGCTAGAAAAAGGAGCGGGACAAAGGGGAAGCCTCGGCACAAGGGGAGCCGGGAGGAAGCCTACCCCTTCAAGACGTGGGTTCTGCTCCAGATATGAAGAAGGGCGAGAATCTTGGTCAACTGGAGCCGCTTTCAGCCGAGTGACTTCGAGTATGACTTCGACAGCGACAAGCTTGCTGCCCACGGCGTATCGTTCGAGGAAGCAGTGGAGTGTTTCTTTTCCGACTTCGTCGTGCGGCGGAACAAGCAGTTTCGCGACCGCTTCCAGCTGATCGGGCGCAGCTGGGCGGGTCGGCAACTGAAGATCATTTTTCAGGTGAAATCCGGAGACGTGGTTCGGATCATCACAGGATGGCCGCTATGAAGATCAAAAAAGAGCAAGCAAACCGAAAAATCACCTCTTCACGGATCGACGAACTGGTGACGGCCCAAGCAGAAGACGAGGGCGCGTGGGAGAAGCCGATCGAGGTCCGACGGACAAGAGCCGGCTCATTTTCTATCCCTCCGGAGCTTGCCGAGCGGGCCGCCTTCCTCGCCCGAGTTCATCGCGCGGGCGGGATCGAAGAGTGGCTGACGAAGGTCATACGCGAGCGCATCGAGTTGGAGGAAGGCGTCTACACGGCGGTGAAGCGGGAGCTCCAGACAAAGGGCGAGGGCCGAACCCCGGCGTAAACAGGATGCTCCGCCCACCGCGTGAGGGACGTCAAGAGGATGTTCACGCACTCGTGTTGTTAACCAGAGTATCGCGCAGGTGCACGAAGAACGTCCCTGCAGACGACCCCGAACGTCCCTGCAGACGACTCGTCCCCGCAGACGACGATGGGCGCCGTTCGTCCAAAGAAGGGAAAGGATTACGATATGAACAAGGAATACACAGCCGTCATTAAGCAGGATGGCGATTGGTGGGTCGGGTGGATTGAGGAGGTGCCTGGCGTCAACTGCCAAGAATCAACCCGCGAGGAGTTGCTCGAAAGCTTAAGGGTGACCCTGCGCGAGGCGCTCGAATTCAATCGAGATGACGCGCTTTCGGCAGCTGGCGACAGCTATACGGAGGAGCGGATCGCGGTATGAAGAGGCATGAACTGATCACGTACCTGCGGTCGCAGGGGTGTGAGTTCGTGCGGGAAGGCAGCCGTCACTCTTGGTGGCAGAACCGCGCCCACAACAAGCGGTCCGCCGTCCCGAGGCATACCGAGATCAGCAACGATCTTGCGAGGAAGATCTGCCGTGACCTCGGAGTGCCTCCGATTCGGTGAAGCAAAGGGCGAACACGTGGCTGGCTCGGACGGGCGCAAGCGCCACCCGCACAGCCCGAAGGGAGGCAGGCTGTACTGGACATCGAGAGGTGGAATCATGCGCACGGTCGTTCTTGAATTTCGCTCGCTGGAAGATGCGCTGGCGAAAGCCGCGCGCGTGATGGAGAGGGGGCAGGCAGATCGGGAAGTGCGCATCGGCTTCGCCACCTCCGAGCTCCTGTGGAAGGTGCTCACCGCCAACCGCTGGAACCTTCTCAAGGCCCTGTGCGGCGCCGGCCCGGTCTCGATCCGAGAAGGGGCGCGCAGGGTCGGGCGCGACGTCAAGGCGGTCCACGGCGACGTCCGGGCGCTCCTGGAAGCCGGGGTGGTCACCCGGACCCCGGAGGGCCGCATCGAGTTCCCCTACGACGCCGTGAAGGTCGAGTTCCTGTTGCGGGCTGCGTAGCCGCGCCACGATTCCCTCTCCCCCTTGGGTAACGTCTCCCTCCAGGAATCCCCTCTTCCTCCGGGAGAGGGCCCCTCCACCCCCCCCGCACTCCGACGGAAGGACCGGCGGCACCAGGCACAGTGCACCGCCAACACCAACGTTCCGGATCCCCCGGACGTCCCGGATCTCCCGGATCGGAGCTCGGCGCGATCCTGGAAGCCGGGAAGCGGGCCGGCCTTTTCGCGGAAGGCGCGACTGGGGTCTCCGGCAATCCGCCCTGATTGTGGGCACCGCTGCCTTTGACGGAGCCCTGAGGCCCAACCTGTAGTCTGTGGACGTGGGGCCCGGGCTTCGGTAGCATGCGTCGAACAGAGGAGGCGGCCACATGGCGGGACGGACCCACGGGGTGATGCAAGACGAGATCGCGAAGGCCTTCGTCCAGTTCGAGAGAGAATACAAGGGGCGAGGACCCAAGGAGGCGTCTTGTTTCCTCATCGGCGACCTCGTACTGGTTCGGCTGAAGGGCGTGCTGACGCCGGCCGAGCAGCACCTGAGCAAGACCGCGGAGGGGGTGGATCTCGTGAAGCGGGTGCGCTCGAAGCTCGTCGAGGGAGCCCAGCACCTGGTGTACGCGCTGGTGCAAGACGTCACGGGGCGCAGGGTCCTCTCGATGCACGCCGACATCAGCACCCAGACCGGCGAACGGATCTTCGTGTTCACCCTCGACGCGGCCCCCTGAGTCGGGAACAGGAAAGCGCTTGACCCGCAGCACCGAAGACTGATAGAAGCTCTCTCAGAGCAAACTCCTGGGAGGTCTCCCGCGGTGAGCGGGGGTCAGCCGAGGGGTCAGCCGGACACGGGCAAGGCACCGTTCCGGCTTTTGTCGTCTTGCCCCACAGCGCAAGGGCCTTTGCCCCGGCGCCCGACGGCCGGATCGTGGTTTCGCCAGAAGCGAGACCGGGTCCGGCCGTTTCTTGTTCGCGTGGATCGTTGAGCGCTACGACGGGGGACGAGCCCGGCTTTTCACTGTTGGCCCGGAGCTCTCGGCCCGGAAGTGGGGCCATGGAGAATGGATATGACGCTTCTTCCCGGTGTGCCCGACGTGACCGTCCTCGCGGAGAGCATAGGGCGGCTCTATGGAGACGCGATGGGTCGCGCGCCCGAACGGGTGGAAGTCTGCTTGAGTCCGGGGCTGCTGAGCGCCTTGCTGTGCGATTGCGTCTGTCCGGCAGAGGCGGCGCTGGGGTCGGAGGAAACGGGGAGCCGGATTCTGCGAGAGTATCACGACGCCTGTGCCGGCGAGCTCAAGGGTCCCCTCGACGCCCTCGCGCGCCGGACTGTGGGCCAAGGCGTGGTCTGCGCGTGGCTGACCAGTGCGCCAGGCACCCGCCACAAAGTGCTGTTCGCCGTACTTACGTGAAGAACGACAAGGACCGACAGCCCCCGAGCGAGGAGAGGACAAGTGATGACGAGATCGGTAGAGATCCTGATGGGCAGCGCCAACGACTGGCCAGTCATGAAGAAGGTGGTGGGGACACTGGAGAGACTGGAGGTGCGCTGCCAGGTTCACGTGGCCTCCGCGCACCGGGATCCTGCGCGGGTGGTGGCCATCGTATCGGGGGCGCGGGCGCGGGGGTGCGCGGCGGTGATCTGCGGCGCCGGCATGGCGGCCCACCTGGCCGGGGTTGCGGCCGCCCACACCACGCTCCCGGTGATCGGCGTGCCCCTCGCCTCGGGCCCGCTGTCCGGGCAGGACGCCCTGTTGAGCACGGTCCAGATGCCCAAGGGTATTCCGGTGGCGACCGTGGCCGTGGACGGGGCAGTGAACGCGGCCCTTCTGGCCTGCCAGATCCTGGCGGTGGAGAACGCGGGACTCGCGGCACGCCTCGAGGCCCTGCGGGAGGAAGACCGCGTGAGCCTTCTGGAGGCAACCAGGAAATTGGGGGCCGAAGCAGGGGACTGAGGGTGTTCGCCAAGATCCCTTTCCACGATCAACGGCAGACGAATACGACGAGGAGGATTGCGCAGATGAGCGATGCCGTGATGCACACCGACCTGGAAGGGTTGCCTTCCCCTCGGCGGGGTAAGGTGCGCGACGTCTACGACCTGGGGGAGCATCTCTTGATCGTGGCCACCGATCGGATCTCCGCCTTCGACGTAGTGCTGCCCACGCCGATCCCGGGCAAGGGCCGGGTGCTGACCCAGCTCTCGGCCTACTGGTTTCAAGCCCTGAATTCGGTGGTGGCGAACCACCTCGTCTCCACGGACCCGTCCGGCTACCCGGCTGCCGCCCGGCGTCACGCCGCCGTACTGGAGGGGCGCAGCATGCTCGTCCGCAAGGCCGAGCCCCTGCCCGTGGAGTGCATCGTGCGCGGGTACCTGGCGGGGTCGGGCTGGAAGGAGTACCGCAACCGGGGGACGGTGTGCGGGCTGCCGCTGCCCACGGGTCTTCGGGAATCCGAGCAGCTCCCTTCACCCCTCTTCACCCCTTCCACCAAGGCGCCCGAAGGGGAGCACGACGAGAACATCACCTTCGAGGAAGCCGCCGCGGCCGTGGGGGAGGACGTCGCCCGGCGCCTTCGGGACGTGAGCCTCGCTCTCTACCGGGAGGGTGCTCGCCTGGCCGCCGGCAAGGGCATGCTGATGGCCGACACCAAGTTCGAGTTCGGCCTGGGTGCAGGGGGCGGGCTCGTGCTGATCGACGAGGTTCTCACCCCGGACTCCTCCAGGTTCTGGGCCCGCGCCTCCTACGCGCCCGGCAAGCCCCAGGAGAGCTTCGACAAGCAGTACGTGCGCGACTACCTGGAGACCTGCGCCTGGGACAAGACCCCGCCGGGTCCAAGCCTGCCCCCGGAGGTCGTCGCCGAGACGGCCCGCCGCTACCAGGAGATCTTGACCCTGCTCACGGGAGGGGTGCCGGGCACTTGAGTCCTTGAGCGCTGTCTCGAGGCGCCCGGTCCCCTCCCACCACTCCCTGCGTGCCCGCGGCGTGCACCCCTGCGTTGTCCAGGGGAGCCGGCTGGGGACCGCCCGGAGGCAGCCGGCGGAAACCCGCCATTGGGAACGACGGCATGATCGAAAACTTGCTTGACCCGGCGGTGCTCTGCTTCGGCTTGGGCCTCCTGGCGGGGGTTCTGGGGGCTGACATTCGGCTGCCCGGGGCCCTGTACGAGACCCTGAGCGTCTACCTCCTCCTGGCCATCGGCCTCAAGGGGGGGGTGGATCTCGCGTCGGCCGGCTTCGCCCAGGCCGCGCCCGGGGTGGGCGCTGCCCTGGCTCTGGGGGCGGCGACGCCGCTGCTGGCCTATCCCGTGCTGCGTATGGGCGGGCTCGACCGGCCCAACGCCGGCGCCCTGTCTGCCCACTACGGGTCGGTCAGCGCCGTGACCTTCGCCGTGTGCCTGGGCTTCCTCGACCGCGAAGGCGTCTCCTACGAGGCCTACGTGGCCGTCATGCTGGCCTTCATGGAGATCCCGGCCCTGGCGGTCGGGATCCTCCTGGCCCGCGGCCTGGGCAACAACTCGGGCCGTTGGGGTGAAGTATCGCGGGAGATCCTGCTGGGCAAGGGGGTCTTCTTCCTGGTGGCCGGGTTGGTGGTGGGCGCGGTCGCCGGACCCCAGCGGACCCAGGCCGTGGCGCCGCTCTTCTTCGGCCTGTTCAAGGGGGCGCTGGTCCTGTTCTTGCTAGAGATGGGCCTGGTGGCGTCCCGGCAGCTTCGGGACCTGGCAAAGCTCGGGCCCTTCCTGGTCGGTTTCGGCACCTTGGCGCCGCTCTGCTTCGGCCTGCTCGGGGCGGCGGTGGGCACGGCCGTGGGGCTCTCGGTGGGGGGCACGGCGGTGCTGGCCACCCTGGCGGCCAGCGCCTCCTACATCGCCGCGCCGGCGGCCATGCGTCTCGCCGTTCCCGAGGCCAACCCCTCCATCTACCTGACCACCTCCCTGGGGATCACTTTCCCCTTCAACCTCGTGTGGGGGATCCCCCTCTACCTCTGGATGGCCCGCTTCGCTGCGGGGCTTCTGGGTTGACGACGCCGTCCATCGCACAAGGAGACGACCATGGCGGAGCACTATCGCGTTTTGCCCGGGCCGGAGGGGTACCTGCCGCCGGCCGCCGCCCTGCGGGGGGTCTTGCCGGCCCGCCCCGGTGAGGCTTTGATCGAAGGCGAGGCCGTTGCCCGGGACGCGGCGGTCCGCCACATCGCGGCCAGGCTCGCGGGCGCCGCGGTGCCCACCTTCTTTCCCGGGCCCCAGCTCCTGTGGCGCGACACCCCCTACGCCCTGGAGCGGGGACGCCTGGTGCGGGAGATCGCCCGGGAGGCGGGGGCCAAGGTCATCCCCATGCCCGACTACCGGCCCAAGTACCCCATGATCGACCCGGCGGTGGAGATCAACCCCAACCACCCCAATCTCACCATCTGGCACAACCAGATCGACGTGGGCGTGTTCATCGGCGTCCACTGCCACCAGGCCAACCTGGCCTTGCGCATCATCCGGGGCGGAACGGCCTGCTACACCGTCGCCCTGTGCGCCCACGACGGCCATGAAGACGCCCACGTGTCCCTGCGGGACGCCGGCAACGCCGTCCTGGAAGAGCTCCGGGACGCCGTGCGGGCCGCGCAGAAGGGAGGCTCCTGAGCCATGTCCAGCGAAGCGCTGAGGCCCGTACCGGCCCCCTACCTGCTGTTTGAGGCCCGCCGCGAGGAGCAGTTCATCACCGGTAGCGAGGCGGTGCGCGAGGCGGTGCGCCGGGCCAACGTCGACATGGCCATCGCCTACCCCATCACCCCCCAGAGCGAGAGCATGCACCTGGTGGGGGACCTCTACGCCGAGGGCTACCTGCGCGACTACTTCCGGGGCGAAAACGAGTTCGCGGTCATGTCCCAGGTGGCCGGGGCCGCCATGGCCGGCGTGCGGGTCTTCACCGCGACCTGCGGGCCGGGCACCCTGCGGGCGTTCGAGAACTTCCCCATGTGGGCGGGCACGCGGCTGCCGATTGTGATGGCGTTCATGACGCGCGGGATCAACGCGCCCCTGACCATCCAGCCCGACACCATCGAGATGGGCATGCTCCTCGACACGGGCATCCTCATGCTCCACGCCGAGAACGCCCAGGACCTCTACGACATGCTCCTGGGGGCCTTCTCGGTCACCGAGCGCACGGTGGTGCACGTCCCCCTGGGGGTGTTCGTGGACGGGTTCTTCGTCACCCACACCCGCCAGAAGGTGCGGGTGGTGGCCGAGGACGTGAAGCTCGAGCCCTACAACCCGGCCGAGTCGCCGGTGCCCACCGTGGACATGGAGACGCCCCCGGTGCGCTACATGCGCGACCCCTTCGTGATGAAGTCGAACTACGTGAGCTACGCGGCCCACGCCAGCTGGCAACAGGAGATCCTGGCCGCCGCCGAGCGCGCCCGGCCGTTCCTGCGCGAGGTGGTGGGTCCCTTCGTGGAGCAGGAGAACCCGGACGCCCCGATCCAGGTGGTGGCGTCGGGCACCGCCGTGGCCCAGGCCCGGGAGGCGGCGCGGCTGGCCCGGGAAGAGGGACTGGACGTCGGCCTGGTGAAGATCAAGGTGCTGCGCCCCGCCCCCCGGGACGAGCTGCGCCGGGCCCTGGCCCGGGCCGAGAGGATCGTGATCCCCGAGTTCAACCGCTCGGGCTGGCTCGCCCGGGAGGTGGCCTCGATGATCCCCGGCAATGACCGCATCGTCGCCGGGCCCCGGGTGTACGGCGGCATGACCATGCCCCCCGAGGTGATCCTGGACGCCCTCCGGGGCACCCGGGTGGCCGGCGTGTAGATCCGACCCGAGAGAAAAGGAGATCCGACATGTCCCTCGACATCACCCGCATCAACCCGGCGTTCGCCGACGTGATGCCGCAAGAGTACAAGGACCTGGTGGCCGACGGCCCCTTCGGCCGGCAGCTGGGGGTCCGGGACCTGGGCACCTTCCAGGAGCTCCTGGAGGAACACCCCCTGTGCGCCGGCTGCAACCTGGCCCTGGCCTTCCGCGCCCTGGTGGCCTCCCTGCCCAACCCCGAGGACTCGGTGCTGGTGGGCTCCACCGGCTGCAACAGCATCGCCTTCCCCCAGCTCGCCCTCCACAACGTCCACTCCCTCTTCGGCAACCAGAACGCCGTCGCCAGCGGCCTCAAGCGCGCCCTCACCTTGCGCTTTCCGGGCCGGGTGAAGGACGTCGTCGTGGTGGCCGGGGACGGAGCCACGGCCGACATCGGCCTCGACATGACGCTCCACTCCTGGTTCCGGGGCGAGAAGATCACCACCGTCATGCTCGACAACGAGGTGTACGCCAACACCGGCGGCCAGGAGAGCGGCATGACCGCCCAGGGGGAGGTGCGCAACATGGCCCCCACCGGCAAGAAGTTCGAGAAGATCCGCCTGCCGGATCTGGCCGTGGACGCGGGGTGTGCCTACGTCGCCGTGGCCAATACCGGCAATCTCGCCCGCCTCGGCAAGGTCTTCCGCCGGGCCGTACTCGTGGCCCGGGAGGTCGGGCCCACCTACCTCCAGGTCTACACGCCGTGCCCCACCAACCTGAAGATGAACCCCGCGGGCTCCGTGGGCCTGGCCAAGGAGCGGGGGAAAAAGGACTACGGCTTTCGGGAGCACCTGACGCCCGAGGCCGAGCAATGCCTCGCCGCCCGGGAGGGCACGGCTGGCTCCGGGGAAGAGGAGAAGAACGCACCATGACCAGCCCCATCTCCATTCGCATGTCCGGCCTGGGCGGCCAGGGCGTGGTGACCGCGGCCCACATCGTGGGGAGCGCCGCCGTGCTGGACGGCCGAAACGCCGTCGTCAACCCGTTCTTCGGCGCCGAAAAGCGCCTGGCGCCGGCCGAGAGCTACGTGCGCATCGCGGACGGCGAGATCTGGGACACCGGCGAAGTCCTGTACCCCCACGTCATCCTGATCTTCCACCCCGACGTGATCCTGAAGGGCAAGTCCTACACCATGCCGTTCTTCTCGGGGCTGCGGAAGAACGGGGTGATCGTCGTCAACGCCGAGGGGGCGATCGATCTGCCCGAGGCCGAACGGCGGGAGATCTCGGCCCTGGGGGCCACGGTGCGGTTCCTGCCAGCCATCGGCCTGGCCCGGGACGTGGGGGGCACCGAGCTCGCCGCCAACATGGCCATGATCGGCGGGCTCATCGGCGCCACCGGGGTGGTGTCCCTGGCATCGGTCGAGGCAGCCCTGGCCGAGCGCTTCGGAGGCACCCGGAAGTTCGTCGCCTCGGGGCCCACCGCGGCCCTCGACGACGAGCTCCGCAAACAGTACGACAAGACCGAGAAGCTCATCGCCGCCAACATGGCGGTGCTGCGCGCCGCGGCCGCCCGCGTGGCCCGGTAGCCGCCGAACCCGAGCCCCCGGCAAGGGCCCAGGGCCGCGCCGGATCACCCCAACGGGAGAATCGACCATGTACGTGACCGCCTCGGTCGACGACGAACGCTGCAACGGGTGCCGGCTCTGCATCCTGGCCTGCCCCGAGCCCAACACGATCGTTCATTTCCCCGCGCCCCAAAAGGTCCGGGTGGTCGCCGCCCGGTGCAAGGGCTGCGGCCTGTGCGTGGAGCACTGTCCCCGGGGGTGCGTCAGCCTGGAGCGCCCGCCCGCGGCCGCCGGCGCCTGAGCCGGTCCTTACGGTGAAGGAGACCCCTGTGAACGCGACACCGATACCCTACCGGGTCCGCCCCGGGCCGGAAGCGTACCTCGCGCCCGCGGCCGCCACGCGGGGCATCGTGCTCCCGGAACCGGGAGAGGGCCTGATCGAGGGCCTCGCCGTGCCCGAGGCCGAGGCTCTCGACGCCATCGCCGCCCAGCTCGTGGCGGCCCGCCGTCCCACCCTGTTCCCCGGGCCCCTGGTTCTGTGGGCTAGCGCCCCCAAGGGGTTGGCCAAGGCCGCGGCGCTGCTGGAGCTGGTGGCGGCGGTGCCGGGCATGCGCATGATCCCCATGCCCGACTACCGGCCCAAGTACCCGCGGATCCACCCGGACCGGGAGATCAACCCCAACCACCCCAACCTCACCATCTGGCACAACGAGATCGACGTGTGCCTGTTTGCCGGGGTCCACTGCCACTACGCCAACATCGCCCTCAAGATCATCCGGGCTGGCAGCTCCTGCTACACCATCGCCCTGTGCGGCGAGCGCGGCCACGAGGACGCCATGATCACCCTGCGGGACGCGGATGCGGCCGTAATCGGGCGGCTCACCGAGGCGGTGGCACGGGCCCAGAGAGGAGCCGTCCATGGCTGAGCGCACGGCGGTGAGCCCGGAGCACCTGCTCTTCGAGGCGCCCCGGGAGAAGCACTACCTGATCGGCAACGAGGCCCTGGCCGAGGCGGTCAAGCGGGCGGGAGTGGACGTGGTGGTGGTCTACCCCATCACCCCCCAGAGCGAGGTGAGCCACTTGTGCGGCGACCTCTGGGCCGGCGGCTTCATCGGCGACTACTACCGGGGCGAGGACGAGCTCCACGTCATGGTCTCGGCCATGGGGGCGGCGGCGGGGGGCACCCGGGTGTTCACCGCCACCAGCGGCCCCGGCACCCTGCGGGGCATGGAGGCCATCGCCTGCTGGTCCGGGTACCGGCTGCCGCTGGTGTGCGCCTTCATGGGCCGGGGCGTGGGCACCCCGGCCAACATCCAGCCCGACTCGGTGGAGCTCGCCTACCTGCTCGAGACCGGCATGCTGATCTTCCACGCCGAGCACGCCCAGGATCTGTTCGACATGACCCTGCAGGCCTACGCCATCGCCGAGCAGCCCGAGGTCCACGTGCCCGTGGCCGTGTTCGTCGACGGCTTCTTCGTCACCCACAGCCGGGAGACCGTGGAGCTGCCCCCCGACCACCTAGTGCTCCACCCCTACGACCCGGCCGTAGCGCCGGTGCCGGCCATGGACATGGAGGCGGTGCCGGTGCGCATGGCCCGGGACTGCCTGGTCATCAAGAGCAACTTCATCAGCTACGACGCCAACGCGAGCTGGCAGCAAGAGGTGTGGGCGGCCCACCAGCGGGCGCGCAAGCACATCGACCGGCTGATGGGGGGGCTGGTGGAGGCCGTTCACCCCAGGGCCGAGATCCTGCTGGTGGCGTCGGGCTCGGCCGCCGCCCAGGCCCGGGCGGCGATGGAGGCGGCGCGGGCCGAGGGGCTGGACGTGGGGCTCCTCAAGCTCCGCTCGATCCGTCCCTTTCCCGAGGCCGAGATCGCGGCCCTCACCGAGGGCGCCAAGGCCATCCTGATTCCCGAGTACAACCTCAACGGCTGGCTCGCGCGGGAGGTGTTGTCGCGGATCGACCGGCACTCCCGGGTGTTCGCCGGCCCCCGGGTGTTCGCGGGCATGACCATGGCGCCGGAGCTCATCTTGGACGAGATCCGCCGGCTCGCCCCGGCGCGGCCCTAGAGGAGGCAAACTCATGGATGCACTGAAAGCCGCACCCGGGTACGAGGCGATCCTTCCCCCCGAGTACCGGGAGCTGATCACCGACGGCCCCTACGGCCGCGGCCTGGGGGTGAAGGACCTGGGCACATTCCAGGAGCTGATCGGGGAGCACCCCCTGTGTGCGGGGTGCAACCTGACCACCTCGTTCCGGCTCCTCCTGGCCTCGCTGCCGTGCCCCGAGGAGACCATCGTGGTCACCTGCGCCGGGTGCTTCGGGGTGATCCACCCCCAAATCGCGCTCCACTGCACCATCGCCCCCTTCGGCACCCAGAACGCCTTCGCCTCGGGCCTGCGGCGGGCGCTCCGGGTGCGGTTTCCCGACAAACGCAAGGACGTCATCACCATCGCCGGCGACGGCGCGTTCGCCGACATCGGGTTCGCCCCGTCGTTCCACTCGTGGTTCCGGGGCGAGCGCTTCGCGTCGTTCATGCTCGACAACGAGTGCTACGCCAACACCGGGGGCCAGGCGAGCGGCATGACCCCCCGGGGGGTCGCCCTGAACATGGCGCCCCGGGGCAAGGACTTCGCCAAGATCCCGTTCACCGAGCTGGCCAAGGCCGCGGGCTGCGCTTACGTGGCTACGGTCACGCCGGCCAAGCCCCGGCGGCTCGAGACCGCGGTGCGCCGGGCGATCCTGGTGGCTCGGGAGGTCGGCCCCACCCTGGTGCGCATCGCCTGCGTCTGCGAGACCAACTACAAGATGACCCCCATCGAGGCCTACCGGAAGGCCCAGGAACATGCCTCCCAGGTCGACGAGCACCTGACCGAGGATGCCCGGCGCTACCTCGAAGCGGTCGAGGGCAAAGCGTCCGCCGCGCCCGCCCACCCCCAGCCCACCCCACCCCTGTGAAGGAGCAGCCCCATGCGGATCGACCTCAGGATGTCGGGCCTGGGCGGCCAGGGCCTGGTGACGGCGGCCAACCTGCTGGGCATGGCCGCGGTGAACGACGGCCACTGCAGCGTGGTGGTCCCGTTTTTCGGAGCCGAGAAGCGGCTGGCGCCCACCGAGAGCTACGTGCGGATCAGCGACGAGAAGATCCACGAGCGGGGCGAGGTGGGTTACCCCAACGCCATCGTCGTCTTCCACCCCGACGTGATCCTCCAGGACAAGTGCTTCACCATGCCGTTCTACTCCGGGTTCCGGCGGGGCGGCTGGCTCATCGTCAACGCCGACCGGCCCCTGCTCTCGGAGCGGGACGCGGGGGCCCTGGCCGATCTCGAGGCCCGGGTCCTCTACGTGCCGGCGTCGCGCATCGCCCGGGAGGTGGCCGGCACCGAACTCGCCACGAACATGGCGATTCTGGGAGCCGTGGTGGGGGCCACCGGGGCCGTGACCCTGGAGAGCCTCGAACAGGCCATGGCCCAGCGCTTCGGCGGGGCGAAGTTCGTGGCCTCGGGCACCACGGCGGTCCTCGACGACGTGCTGCGCCGCAAGTACGCCAAGGTCAAAGACCTTGTCGACAAGAACATGGAGTCGATCCGCGTGGCCCTGGCGTTCGTCCAGAACGGGAAGGGGTGAAGCTGAGATGTACTACACCGCGAGACTGAAGGTGCAAAACGAGTGCAACGGCTGCCGGGGGTGCATCCTCGCCTGTCCCGAGGGCAACGCCATCCGGCTGGTGCGCCGGGGCCCCAAGGACGCCGTGGTCCAGGTGGTGGAGGAACGCTGCAAGGGCTGCGAGCTATGCATCGAGCTCTGCCCCCGCGAGGCCCTGGAAACGGTGCTGCGGTAGCGCGCGAGGAGGCACCCGATGGAGCTCAAGAAGCGCCGGCTCGTCACGGTGGTGACCGAGGCCTCCCTTGAGGGACGGGTCACTTCAGACGCCCTGCGGCTGGGGGCCAAGGGGTTCACCTGCTGCGAGGCCCGGGGCGAAGGGCACCGGGGGGCGCGGTCGGGGGAGTGGGAGGGGAGCCGCAACGTACGCATCGAGGTGGTGTGCGGCGAGCCCGTCGCCCAGGCCCTGGTGCGCCACCTCCTGGATACCTACTACGCCGACTACGCCATGATCGTGTATCTGGCCGACGTCGAGGTCATCCGGCCGGAGAAGTTCTGACGCCGCCCGGCAGGCCGCGCCGGGGCTGCGCCGGTCGGACAAAGAGCAGCGGCCCGCAGGGAGCCGCCAAGGAGCCGGCGTGACGCACTACGAGTTCCAGGGCGATCGGCTGGCCGAGGCCTCGGAGCGCCCCGGGACGGTCTGGGTCGCGGTCGCGCCGGACGATCGCGACCAGGCCCTCCTCAAAGAGCGCTTCGGCCTCGACGACTACGACCTGGGCTCCATGCTCGACCCGGATGAAGTGCCGAGGTTCGTGCAGGAAAAGGACCGGATGCTGCTGATCTGGAGGCTGCCCGAGACGGCGACGGTGGCCGAGTCCGTCGAGCTCGGGGTGAGCGTGGCGGGCCTGGCGCTTGCCCGCGATGGCCTCGCCCTCGTGCGCGCCGCAGGCGACGTGTCCTTCGCGGGGCGGGAGTTCCGCCAGGTTGCCGACCCCAGAGACGTGCTGCTGGCGTACCTCCTCCGGACCGTGCGCCACTTCGTCGGGCACCTGAGAGCCATCAAGCAGATGAGCTCCGAGCTCGAGAAGAAGGTCACGGTGTCCATGGAGAACCAGCACCTGCTCCAGATGTTCTCCTTGAGCCGAAGCCTCGTCTACTACGTCGACGCCATCGAGGGCAACGGCGCTGCCCTGGCCAAGCTGCGCAGTGCCGCCGGCCAGCACGGTTTCCAGGCCCGGCACCTCGAGGCCCTCGACGACCTCTTGCTCGAAAACAGCCAGGCAGCCAGGCAGGCCGCGATCTTCAGCTCGGTTCTCAGCGGCCTGATGGACGCCCGGGGGACGATCGTGAACAACAACATGAACGTGCTGCTCAAGAACCTCACGCTCATCAACATCGTGTTTCTCCCGCTCAACCTCATCGCCAGCATCGGAGGCATGTCCGAATGGACCATGATGACGCAAGGGCTCGACTGGAGGCTCTCGTACGGCCTCTTCTGTCTCGGCTTGGTGGCCCTCGGTGGGGCCACCTGGGTGCTCATGAAGAAGACCGTGGACCGGCGCCCCGGGGGGCGCGTTGCCGTGGGCCGCGCCCCGCCGCCCCCGGCGTAGGGCGAGGGCCCGGCGCGGCGGGGTCCCCGTGGTGGCGGCCGGCCGCGGAGCGGGTGCCCCGGGATCCTCCGGCGGCACGGCGATCGGCCACCGTCAGCGTAAAGGCACAGGTCCGATGATGCAGATCCCGGGAGCCGCTGTCCTCGCCGACACCACGCTGCGCGACGGCCTGCAGCACGAGGAGCGCTTCGTGGCCACCGACGCCAAGGTGTGGCTCGCCGAGCAACTGGTGCTGGCCGGGTGCCGGCGCCTGGAGGTGACGAACTACGGCAACCCCCGGCGCATGCCCCAGTTTCGAGACGCGGACCGGCTGCTGAAGGCGCTGCGCGCGAGCAAGATCCTGGGCCCCCTGGCCGCAGGGGTCGAGCTGACCGCTGTCACCATCCGGGAGCAGGCCGTGGAGCGGGCCATCCAGGCTCGCCGCGACGGCTACGGACCCGACCGGCTCCTGCTCATGGTGGCGACGAGCGACGCCTACCAGCGCACCAGCTCGGGCCTCTCCGCCGGCGAGTACTGGCGGATGTGCGAGCGGTACCTGCCGCAGATCCGCGATGCGGGGATGAAGGTGTGCGGGGCCGTGACCACGATCTGGGGGTGCCCGCTGCAAGGCCGCACCGAGACCGCCACCGCCCTGGAGTTCACCCGCCGCTGGCTGGAGCTGGGCGCCGGCGACGTGGAGCACGCCGACCACGACGGCTCCGCCACTCCGGACCGGGTGTACGAGTACTTCTCCGAGCTCCTCCAAGCGTTCCCCGAGCCGCACCGTCACGTGGCCCACTTCCATACCACCCGCGGCTGGGGGCTCGCCAACGTTCTCGCCGCGCTGCAGGCCGGGATGCACCAGTTCGAGGCTAGCCTCGGAGGCATCGGCGGCCAGCCCGCCACCCTGGTGGACGGCGTGCCCGTGCCAGGGGTCGGCGCCTCCTACTCGGCGGACGACTCGGTCACCGGGCTGGTGAGCACCGAGGACCTCGCCGCCATGCTGGACGGGATGGAGGTGGCAACCGGGCTGGACCTGGGCCGGCTCCTCGAGACCGGCCGCACTCTCGAGCGCATCCTGGGGCGGCGCCTGCGCTCCGAGAGCGTGCGCTCGGGGCCGCGTTGCAGGGACCGCTCCGGCCGCCAATGCGGAGCGCCGGAAACCCCGGCGGCGCCCGCCGAGGTTCGGCCGTGACCGGCCCAGGCGAGCAGCCTCTGGTGCTCATCGTCGAGGGCGAGACCGGCCTCCGTGAGATCTTTTGCCGGCTCTTGACCGAGGCGGGCTACTCCGTCCTCGCCGCGGCGGACGGAGAGCGGGCGTAACCGGTCGCCCGCTCTGATCACGCAACATGGGCCAACGGATGGTCAGCGGACTCCGGGGCGTTGGGGTACAGTCGCTGGCCCTCGCGCTTGATCCGGTAGGCGGTGAACTCGTCCCAGAGACCGCTGAGGTGGACGCTACGTAGATGCAGCATCGATTGGGCCCCTTGGAGGACCCAGCGCATTCCCGCGCGCTCAAGTCGGTCCTTGACCAAGTGTCGGCAGGCACCCTCGATCACGCCCGTCGCGATCGGGTAGCCGGCTTGGAGGTACTGGTCGTAGCGCATGCGGTCGCGGTTCTTGTCGAGGAAGTCACAGATCTTGGCCAGTTGCTCTTTCTTGCGGGCCGACAGGCCTCGGTAGTCGGCCATCGATCGCAGGGTGGCCGTGACGGAGCTCACGGTGCCCTTCAGCAAACGACAGCGCGCCGAACACCGAGTGGTACTGCCGCACGTGAAGCTCGGGCAATCGACGCACCCCGCGGCCGTCGGGCAATGCCATCTCTGCACCCACATCTCCGTCACCGGCGCACGTAAAGAAGTGGTTGAGCGCCCACAGACCTAGCTGCAACACGCGTCGCCAGACAATGTCCATGACTATGTCAGCATTTCTCCTCCGAGGTCCGCGCTCGACCGGTTACGCCCGATCGTTTTCAAGGGCGAGAAGGCGGCGGAGCACCCGCCAAACCCGCCGCGCAGCGAGGGCCCGGCGGAGGGCCGGGGCTGGGGCGCCGGACGGTGCCGGGAGCGATGGCCTGCGACTCGGATCCGGCCGCCCCGCCGGCGGGAGGGCTCTCGCCAGGGGCTGAGCCGGAAGGCAAGGCGCCGGGGAGCGTCCCCGCCGCCACCCACGACAGGAGGGGTGATCCATGATCAAGCGCATCTTGGTCGTTCTGGCCGGTACCAGGTACACGCCCGTGGCGATTCGGACCGCCGTGGACCTGGCCCAGCGCCACGGGGCCGAACTGACCGGCGCCACCGCGGTGGAGGTGGACGCCGCGGAGCGCCTGGGGGGCACCCGCACGGGCGTGTTCGCCGAGGCTCTCACCGTGCAGGGCATCCGCCGTTCCGTGGCGGAGTTTGAAGCGGCGTGCACGGCGCGCGGCGTCACGCATCAGGTCCGCTGGGAGACGGGGGAGGACTTCGGCGAGATCCTGTCGCTCTCCCGGCATCACGACCTCCTGGTCTTCGGGCTGCGCAGCGTGTTCGAGTACGAGTTCGGGGACCGGGATCCCGGCGTCACCCTCACAAGGCTCCTCGGCGGCTGCTGCTCCCCGATGGTCGCCGTCCCCGGCGCAGACCGCCCGGTTCGCAGGGTGCTGGTCGCGCACAACGGCTCGGTGGGGTCCGCGCTCGCGCTGCAGAGGTTCCTCCAGTCGGGCGCCTGGCGCAGCGCGTCGCTGCGGATCGCCGTCCTGGGCGAAGCCGCCGGCAACGACCAGGAGGTGCTGCGCGAGGCCGCGGCCTACTGCCGGGCCCACGGCCTCGCGCCGGACCTCCAACACCTTCCGGGCGAGCACCTCCACAAGCTGCTTCCCCAGGCCGCGCAGTGGGGCGCCGACCTCATCGTCATGGACAGCGGTGCCCGCCTCCTGCTGGCGAGCCAGGTGCTCGGTGTAACCACGGTGCACGCCGTCCGCCACGCGGACCAGGCGCTCTTCCTCGCCTAGGGCCAGGGGCGCTGTGAGGGGCTCGCCCGGCGCGGGAGGCCTGCCGCGAAGAGCCCGGCACACCGGCCCCCGAGCCCAGGAAAGCCGCGGCAGAGCCCGTTCGCAACGCGGCCGCGCACACTCGACGAGGTAACGATGGGCCGGACAGCGAAGCACTCGAAGGTGAAGAGCGCCCCCTCGGCGGCCACGCGGCCGGGGGACCGGGCGGCTCGGGGGGCGCGGGGAAGAAGGTGCCGCCGCGCCGGACCTGGCTGTGGTTCGCGCTCATCCTGGGGGCAAACTTCCTGCTCGCACGATTCATCGCTCCAGGCCCCGAGCCACCGCTTGCGGTCCCCTACACCCTGTTCAAAGGCGAGGTCGCGAAGGACAACGTCGAGGCGATCTACAGCCAGGGCGAGACCATCACGGGCCGCTTCAAGGCGCCGGTCACCTACCCGCCCGTGCGCGACGGAGGCGGGCCGGAGCCCGGGCCGGAGCCAGCCGCCCCGGGTCTGCGCGGCGCGCGCCCCCGGGAAGAGCCCCGGGCGGTCGGCTCCTTCCAGACGGTGCTGCCGTCCTTCGCCGACCCCGGCCTGGAGGCCTTTCTCATCGAGCACGGGGTGGAGATCAGCGCCAAACCGATCCAGGAAGGCGCGAGCCCCTGGGCAACGCTTCTGCTCAGCTTCGGCCCGGCCCTGCTCTTCATCGGCTTCTACGTCTGGATGTTCCGGCGAGCGGCCCAGCACGGCGGCCCCGGGGCTGGGGGGCTCATGGGTATCGGCCGGAGCAAGGCGCGCCGCTACGACCAGGAGCACGAGGCGAAGGTCTCGTTCGAGGACGTCGCGGGGATCGACGAGGCCGAGAACGAGCTGGTCGAGATCGTGGACTTCCTCAGGGAGCCCGGGAAGTACACCCGCCTGGGCGGCACGGCTCCGAAGGGCGTGCTGCTGGTGGGCGCGCCGGCACCGGCAAGACGCTGCTCGCCAAGGCGGTCGCCGGGGAGGCGGGCGTGCCGTTCTTCTCCATGAGCGCCTCGGAGTTCGTAGAGATGATCGTAGGCGTGGGGGCGGCGAGGGTGCGAGACCTCTTCAAGCAGGCCCGCGAGCACGCCCCCGCGATCGTCTTCATCGACGAGCTCGACGCCATCGGCCGTGCGCGGGGCCAGATGGCGGTCGGAGGATCGAGTGAGCAGGAGCAGACGCTCAACCAGATCCTGACCGAGATGGACGGCTTCTCCCCCAGGGAGGGCGTCATCGTGCTGGCCGCGACCCATCAGCCCGAGGTGCTCGACAAGGCGCTCCTGCGGCCTGGGCGTTTCGACCGGCGCGTGGTCGTGAACCTCCCGGACAAGGCCGGGCGCGAGGCGATCCTCAAGGTGCACACCCGCAGCGTCCCGCTCGCCAGTGACGCCAACTCGCCGCCGCGACCCCGGGGCTCTCGGGCGCGGACCTGAAGAACCTGGTCAACGAGGCGGCGCTCCTGGCGGCACGGCGCGGGCAGGACGAAGTCTGCCAGAAGGACTTCCACGACGTGCTGGAGAAGATCGTGCTTTGCCCCGAGCGCCCGATCCTTCTCAGCCGCGCCGACAAGAAGCGCATCGCCTACCACGAGGGCGGCCACGCCATCTTGGGCCTGGTGGTGCCCGGCGCCGATCCGGTGAGCCGCGTTTCGATCGTGCCGCGCGGCCAGGCCCTGGGCGTGACCTACCAGCGGCCCGAAAGCGACCGGTACAACTACCCGGAAGCCTACCTGCGCGCCCGAATCATCGGCATGCTGGGGGGCCGCGCCGCCGAGGAGCTTGTGTACGGCGCAAAGACGACCGGCGCCGAAAGCGACATCGAGCAGGCCACGAACCTTGCTCGCAACATGGTCACGCGCTGGGGCATGAGCGAGCGGCTCGGGCTGGTTCAGCTCGCGCCCCGGGAGAACCCCTACCTGGGCCGCCTGGGCGCGTACGCGGGTGCAAAACCGTTCAGTGAGGAGACGGCGAGGGCGATCGATGACGAGGTGCAAAGGATCATCAGCGAGAGCTACGAGGAGGCCAAGCGGCTGCTCACCGTGCATCGGAGTCAGATCGACGCGCTCGCCGAAGCCCTGCTGGCCCGAGGGACCCTCAACGAGCAGGAGGTCCTCACGGTCACGGGGCTTCCGCGGGCGCCAGCCCTTGAAACCGACCCGGGTCCGCGCCCGGGTACGGGAGGTGGTGGTTCGTAGCGCACTTCGCGGCGGAAGGGGGGCGGGTCCTCGCCGGTCGAGAAACAGGCGGAAACGCTAGTGTTCGGGACCCTCCCAGGCCGCCGGCCTCGAGGCCGCCCTCTGGGGTTCGGCGACGGCGGTTCGAGGGGGCCGATCCTGGCCGCCGGCCGCCGGATGCGTTTGACGGCTGGGGCGACAGCGGGTAGGATCGTTTCGTCACCTCCGAAGGGCCTCCAGTGGGCGGCCGGCCGGGCGGTGAAAAAGGGAAGGGAGCCTGAGCAGGTCTACTTCCCGTACCAGATGCGGCGTCTTGTCCTAGAGTGAGGGGGCGCGAGCCCCGGCACCCGACGGCCGGACCCGGACTGCGTGACTGCAGTCCGGTCCGGCCGTTTGCGTTCGGGGGTGCAACCTTCGGAGGAGGTCGTAAGAACTGAAGCAGAATGAAGCAGAATGAATTTTCAGGGATGGGACGGGAATGCCTTGGAATTCAGAAC
>JBFLZB010000083.1 GCA_040756475.1 Thermodesulfobacteriota bacterium | reverse complement strand
AACCCCCCCCCGATTCGGCAGGGTTCGAAGGGGCCGTCCCCGAGAACCCGTAGCCGAAAAGGCCCAGGAGGGCGTTTTTCGGCACCCTGCTAGAGGAGACATTCCTTGAACGTTTCGTACTATCCCGGCTGCTGCATGCACGGCACGGCCAAGGGCTACGACCAATCGATCCAGTCCGTGAGCAAGGCCCTGGGGGTCAACCTGGTGGAGGTGGACGGCTGGACCTGCTGCGGTGCGAGCTCGGCCCACGCCACCAACTTCGAGCTCTCCGTGGCCCTGCCGGCCCGCAATCTCATGGCGGCCCAGAAGCGGGGTCTCGACGTGATGGTGCCGTGCGCGGCGTGCTTCAACCGGTTCAAGTCCGCCGAGCACCACCTCCACAAGGATCCGGAGCTCAAGGCCCGCATCGAGGGCGAGCTCCGGGGCCGGATCAAGGACGATCTGGAGGTCCGAAACTCCGTGGACTTCTATGTGAACCAGGTCGGGCTCGAGGCCGTGCGCGAGAAGGTCACGCGCAAGCTCGCGGGCCTCAAGGTGGCGAGCTATTACGGGTGCCTCCTGGTGCGTCCCCCGGACGTGTGCGCCTTCGACGACCCCGAGAACCCCACCTCCATGGACCGGCTGGTGGAGGCCCTGGGAGCGGAGGCAAAGCCCTGGTCCTTCAAGACCGACTGCTGCGGCGGCGCCCTCACCGTTGCCCGCACCGAGCAAGTGGTGCGCCTGGTGGACCGGCTGGTGACCATGGCCCGGGAGGCCGGCGCCAACTGCATCGTCACCGCCTGCCCCGAGTGCATGGCCAACCTGGACATGCGGGCCACCCAGGGGATGCCCATCTTCTACTTCTCCGAGCTCATGGGGCTCGCCATGGGCGCGCCCGACGCGGGCAAGTGGCTCAAGTTCCACCACGTCGACTGCATGCCGCTGCTGCGCCAGGTCGGCATCTTCCTGTGACCGCCCTGTGGTGAGGCGCGCGAGGGAACTTATGGAAAAACGACTTCTCACGAAGGACGCCTTCGCCGCGGCCCTGGAGCGCCTGGCTGCCGCCAAGCGGGTGCTCGGGCCGGTTCAGGACGGGGACAACGTGGTGTTCGGACCCCTGGAGCCGGGCCGGCAGCCGGCGCTGGGCTACCGCAACACCCGAAACGCCCCGAAGAACGCCCTCTTCCCCCACACCGAGACCCTGATGCGCTTTACGCGTACCCCCAAGGGGGTGGAGTGCGCGGGCCAGGGGGACGACCCGGCCGAGACCGTGGTCGTGGTGCGGCCCTGCGACGCCCAGAGCTTCCTCCTCCTGGACCGGGTGTTCGACCAGCCCGGCTGCCGCGACCCCTACTACGTGGGCCACCGGGAGCGCACCACCGTGGTCGCCCTGGCGTGCCCCCAGCCGCCCTACGCCGCGTGCTTTTGCACCTCGGTGGGGGGCGACCCGGTCCCGGCGGCGCCGGCCGGCGTCGACGTGCTCGCCACCGACCTGGGAGGAGGGGGAGGCGAGATCCTCGCGGAGTTCCTGACCCCGAAGGGGGAGGCGCTGCTCTCGTTCTTCGAGGGGCAGGCGGCCGACGGCCAGGCCGACGCCCGGAAGGCCCAGGCCGGGGAGAAGGCCCGGGCGGGCATCCGGTCCCAGGTGCCGGCCCGCGAGGTCCTGCCGATCCTCCAGAAGAACTTCGACCACCCCTTCTGGGCGGGCCTCCACGGCAAGTGCCTGGCCTGCGGCACCTGCACCTACATCTGCCCCACGTGCCACTGCTTCGACATCAGCGACGAGGCGAAGAAGGACGACGGGGTGCGGCTCCGGAGCTGGGACTCCTGCATGTTCCCGCTCTTCACCAAGGAGGCCTCGGGCCACAACCCCCGCTCCAGCCAGAAGGAGCGGTGGCGCCAGCGGGTGATGCACAAGTTCCGCTACATCCCCGAGAACTTCGACCTCGTCGGCTGCGTCGGCTGCGGCCGCTGCGTCCTGAACTGCCCGGTGAACCTCGACATTCGCAAGATCGTGCAGGACGTGGCGAAGATCTGACGGCAGACGGGGTTTTGGACGGGATAACAGGATGGACAGGATGTTGGGGTTTTGGGTTGATAGGTCGCGGGTTCAAGCTGCGGGAAGCGACAGCCTTATCCTGAACATCCTGTTATCCTGTCTCCGGAAAGTTTGTTTTTGACTGGATGGCAGAATAGACGGGGCAATTCTGGAGCAAGGAGACCAAAGCAGCGTGTTGCACGTTTGGTCTAGACACGATTCATCCAGAGAATCCCGTTATCCCGTCCAATAGGTTCTTAGAGGAAGCACATGGCCTGCGTATGCGCTGAGAGGGACAATCCGTACCTGCCGATCCCCGTGGAGATCGCCAAGATCATCACCGAGGTCGACACCAAGGACATCAAGACCTTCCGGTTCGCCTTCGTGAACCCGGAGGACGAGGCGCGGTTCGCCTACACCCCGGGCCAGTTCGGCGAGCTCTCGATCTTCGGCAAGGGCGAGTCGCCCATCGGCATCGCCTCGTCCCCCACCCAGAAGGGATACGTGGAGTTCACGGTCCAGAAGGCCGGGGTGGTCACCACGGCCCTCCACGAGATGGAGGAGGGCCAGCGGATGGGCATCCGGGGACCCCTGGGCAACGCCTGGCCCATCGCCTTCCTCGAAGGCAAGAACGTCGTGATCGTGGGGGGCGGGTTCGCCTTCACGACCCTTCGCTCGCTCCTGAACTACATGATCGTCCCCGAGCACCGGGGCCGCTTCGGCAAGATCACCGTGGTCTACGGGGCGCGAAACCCCGGGCTGCTCCTCTACAAGGACGAGCTCGAGGCCTGGGGAAAGCGCAGCGACGTGGACCTCCACGTCACCGTGGACAAGGGCGACGAGACCTGGAAGGGACGCGAGGGCTTCGTGCCCGCGGTGTGCAAGGACGTGGCCCCCAGCGCCGAAAACGCCGTGTGCGTGCTGTGCGGCCCCCCCATCATGATCCGCTTCACCCTGCCCGTCTTTTTCGAGCTCGGCTTCTCCAAGGAAAACATCATCACCTCGCTCGAGATGCGGATGAAGTGCGGCATCGGCAAGTGCGGCCGGTGCAACGTGGGCAACAAGTACGTATGCAAGGACGGGCCTGTTTTTAGTTTTGCCGAGCTCGACAAGCTGACCCCGGAGTACTGACGAGGTTGCCATGTCCTACTACATGAACGTCGACGAGATCTACCGGGTGGGCGTGGAGATCGAGAAAAACGGCAAGGCCTTCTACCAGGCTGCGGCGGCAGCCACGGCCGACCCGGCCGTGAAGAAGCTCTGCGGGGAGCTTGCCGCCTGGGAGACCAAGCACGTGGAGCTCTTCGAGGCGCTTCGCCGCAAGCTGCCCGCCGAGGCCAGCGAGGGCGGGGCCTTCGATCCGGCGGACGAAGAGAGCCAGTACCTCCGGGCCACCGCCGACGGCCACGTCTTCGTGAAGAACAAGGACGTGGGAGCCCTCGTGGCCCGGTGCACCTCCCCCGCGGCGCTCCTGGACCTGGCCATCGAGTTCGAGAAGGACTCGGCCGTCTTCTACAGCGCCATGAAGCAGCTCCTCCCCAAGGCCCAAGGCCTCGACGCCCTCATCGACGAGGAGCTCCGCCACATCGGCCTGCTTACGGCCCAGCGGGCCAAGGCCGGCGCATAGGGAACGCACCACTGCCCATGGTTGCCGCACGTTTGCGCCTGCGTTCGAGGGGGCGCCGGAGATCGCGCTGCGCGGCCAGCCCCTGCCTTTTCCTGCATCCCGCCCCCGAATTCCGGACCCCTCGCCCTCCCCCAGGGCGAGCTGACGCTGGAGTTTCGCTGACCCTGCTTCCGCGTGCCGGGAAACGATGAGCTCGCCCCGGAGCCCGGCAGCCTTTACGTGCCTCGGCCGCACCTTCTCACCCGAGGAAATCGCCCTGGTCCAAGAGGTGGTGGAAACCTGCTCGGCGCTGAGCCAGACCGAGCTGGCGCGCACCCTCGCCGAACTGCTGGAGTGGAGGAGACCCAGCGGCGGGCTCAAGGACTGGGAGTGCCGCACCCTTCTCCTCCGGTTGCAGGAGCGCGGCCTGCTCACCCTGCCCGAAGCGCAGGTCACCAGGCCCAGGGGGTCTCACACCGGGATTCCCAGAACCGAAAAGGGCGAAGCCGGCCCTGTCTTGGAGGGCAGCCTGAGCGACGTGGCGCCCGTCGTGCTCGACCGGGTGGCCACCAAGGAACAGCGGCTCCTCTTCCGCGAGCTCGTGGGTCGTTATCACTACCTGGGCTTCAAGGTCCCCTTCGGCGCCTACCTGCGGTACTTGGTTCGAATCGAGCGGCCCGAGCCCCAGGTAGTGGGCTGCCTCCAGTTCTCGAGCCCCGCCTGGCGCATGGAGAGCCGAGACTCCTGGATCGGCTGGGATGACCGCGCCCGCGAGAGAAACCTCCAGAGGATCGTGAACAACAGCCGGTTCCTCATCCTCCCCTGGGTTCGGGTCCGATACCTGGCGAGCTCGGTCCTGGCGCAGGTAGCCCGAAGCCTGCCCGGCGACTGGGAAGCCGCCTTCGGGGTTCGTCCCGTACTCGCGGAAACCCTGGTGGATTCGGCCCGCTTCTCGGGTACCTGCTACAAGGCCGCCAACTGGGTCCACGTGGGACGCACCACCGGACGGGGTCGGATGGACCGCGCGCGCGACACGCCCCTCCAGGTCAAGGAGGTGTTCCTGCTCCCGCTCTGCCGGAAGTTCCGGCGTCGGCTCCTGAGCGAGACGCCCCCACCCGCTCGTCCTCCCGCCGAGAGCGAATAGCCCGCCATCAAGACATCTGCCGCCCACGCGCCGAGGCGGGCCTTGAGGTGAGCGCTTCCACCAGGAAGACCTTGGCGTAGAAGCGGTTGAAGGTGGGGTAGACCTGGGCAGAGAGCATGCGCGAGGAGCAAGGCGTCAGCGAGGCACACTGGAGCTTTCGTGGCTTGCCGGACGAGAGAAGGCGCCCCTGGGGGCGCCTTCTCGAGCTTCGACCTGGAGTACGAAAACCTCAGGCGACCTTCTCGAACTTGGCCTTGCCCGCCCCGCACACCGGGCACTTCTCGGGGGCTTCCTTCTCGTGGGTGTGCCCGCAGACCTGGCACACGTAGTAGTCGAAGGTCTCCCCGGCCTTGCCCAGGTTCTGCTTGGCCTTCCGGTAGAGCGCCTCGTGGGTCTTCTCCACTTCCCAGGCCCACTGGAAGCTGGAAAGCGCCCTCTTGTCTCCCTCGGCCTGGGCGTCGCGGATCATGCCCGGGTACATGTCGAGCACCTCGTGGCTCTCGCCCGAGATGGCCTCGTCCAGGTTCTCGGCGGTGCCCTTGATTCCGCCCATGGCCCGCAGGTGGTTGTGGGCGTGCACCGTCTCCGCGGCGGCGGCGGCCCGGAACAGCTTGGCCACCTGGGGGTGGCCGTCTTCGGCGGCCTTCTTGGCGAAAGCCAGGTAGCGGCGGTTGGCCTGGGACTCGCCGGCGAAGGCGGCCTTCAAGTTCTCTAGGGTCTTCGACATGGGATCCTCCTCGGAAAGGGGTGAAGGTGAGCCGGCCTGCAACGGGGGCGAACGATAACTGGAATGGTTATCATTGTCAAGCGGGCGTCCCGACCTGGATCCACCGCCAGGGGGGGGAGCGGGTTGGGGGAAACCCTCCGCTGCGCCGTACGCTCTGCGACGATTCGAAGTGGCTTGTCCGGCGGACCCGGTGCGCCGAGCGTCACCCGTTTCAGGAGCATTGCCCGCTTCGGTCGATGCGGCGCACGGCTTCGCTCCCCGAGCTAGCCCCCAAGAGAGGTGGCGGACGTGGGCCGCTCACTCTACCGGACGACAAGAGCGAGTCACGGTAGCACGCCGAGAAGGGAGCGCAAGCAGAGACGATGTCCGCCACGGGAAGGTCTCCCGTGCGGGTGGCCGCAGGGACGGGTGGAGGGACGGAGTTTGACAGTCCCCTCGCGCGCGGCTACAGTTTGGAGCATTAACTTCGCCAGAATTCCTACGGAAGGAGCGCACAATGAAGGACCAAGTACAGACCGCATTGGACAAGATCCGCCCCAACCTCCAGGCCGACGGCGGTGACGCCGAGCTCGTGGACGTGACGGCCGACGGGGTCGTGAAAGTGCGCCTGAAGGGAGCCTGCCGCGGCTGCCCCATGAGTCAGATGACGCTCAAGCGCGGCATCGAGGCCGCCTTGAAGTCGGCGGTGCCCGGGGTGCGCAGTGTCGAGGGGGTGGACTGAGAAACGAGGAGGTGTGCCGTGCACAAGGTCAAGACCTTCGGGACCGACATGCAGGTGTTCCACGTACACAAGGAGCTCGAGCGCCTCGACGCCGAGGTGAACGGGTTCTTTGCCGCCCGGCCCCAGGCGGCCCTGGTGGGGGTGAGCGACATGCCGGTGACCGACGACAAGGGCGCAACCATCGGGATGGTTCGGGTGGTAGCCTACCGGGAGTAGGGGCGGCGGGCCAGGAGGGCGGCGTAGGCCTCTCCTCCCCAGGCCCACTCCCGGTAAGCCAGGGGAAACAGGCGGGGGAAGGCTCCCAGAAGCTCGCCGGGCCGCAAGACAAACGCAGCGCGCCGGGGTCGGGCGAGGGGACCCCGGAGGGGGTGGTCCAGGTGGGTCTTGCAGATCAACAGGCCCCCGGGAGCCAGGCAGTCCTCCAGGGGACGAAACAGGGGGCGGTGGAGGAAGTGGAAGACGAGCACCGCTCCCCACCCGGCGGCGCGGGAAAATGTGGCCGGTTCTTCGGCGTCGGCGCGGACGAACGAGGAGGCCAGGTTCCGGCGGCGGGCTTCGAGCCGGGCGGCCTCCAGTGCTTCGGCCGAGGCATCCATGCCCACGGTCTCCACGCCGAGGGCCGCAACGCAAAGGGCGTTTTGCCCCCGTCCGCAGGCCAGATCGAGGGCCGGACCCGGCAGACCGGCGGCGAGCAAGGGAAGGGCAGCGGTGAGCCAGGGGTCGGGCCGGGGAAACCTCGAGTCCTTCCGAAACGGCTCCCGCGACGTGGTCTGGTCTGCGGTCATCGGATCTCCGAGGGCATCTCCGGGGGTCTTTCGCGCAGCTTGGGTGCTCGTGCACCGCGCTGTGCCAACGAGGAAAACCCATGGTAACCGCAAATCGACGTCTCGCCATCGCCGCTCTCCTGCTGGCGGGGGCCGCCCTGTGGCTCGGGGGGTGCACCCGATACGAGCAAAGGGCGGTTCCGATCCTCCACCCGTCCGCGTACCCCAACGCGGTCGAGGTGTTCGGGGTAACGGTCGGTTCCCGCCCCTACGCCGATCGGGACGCGGCGCGGGAGGCCTTCGGCTTCGACATCATCGGGGCCGGCGTCCTGCCGGTGCAGGTCGCTTTCGACCACCTGGGATGGGATCCGGTGGAGGTCGTGGCGAACCAGACCTTCCTCATGGACCCCCAGGGCCAGCTCTGGAACATCCTGGACCAGAGCATGGCATACAGCCGCCTGGAGAAAAGCACCGAGTGGGGCAAGATCGCTCCCGAGGCCGGCAAGGGGGCCTTTCTCGGGGCGGCCGCGGGGGCCATCGTGGGGGCGGCAGTCGGCATCGTGACCGGAGGCCGGGTGCTCGAGACGACCGGGAAGGGGGCCGCCGTGGGCGGCGCCGGCGGTGCCGTGCTGGGCGGGGCCAAGGGTATGCAGGACCACGAGGATGTGCGCCGGACGATCCGGGAGGATCTGCGAAACCGCTCCATGGAGAACAAGCCGGTCTCGCCCCAGGCGATCAGCCACGGAATCCTGTACTTCCCCGCCGAGGCCCTGGCCGCCCAGGAGCTTCGCCTGCAACTGAAGAACGTCCGCACCGGAGAGGTGCAGACCTTGCGGATGCCCTTCTGAGCGGGTCCGCTTGCGGCAGGGCCCCGAGGACTTCCGCACCCCGGCGATTCCTTCCCGCGCGCCCTTGCCCGTGACCAGCACCCTGCGCCCGCCCGGACGGTCCGACCTCGACGCCCTCGCCCGGCGCCTGGGGGAGGGCTGCGTCAGCGACCGGGCCGAGATCCGCGCCCGATACGCCCGCGACGAGTCGACGATGCTCGAGGCCGAGCCGACCGCTGTGGTGCGGCCCCGGACCGCCGAGGAGGTCTGCGAGGTGTTGCGGTGGGCGTCGGCGGGGCCGTTCGCGGTCGTCCCCCGGGGAGCCGGAACCGGCGTGGCGGGGGGATGCGTCGCCCTGGGGGGCGGGGTGGTCCTCTCCCTGGAGCGCATGGACCGGATCCTGGAGCTCGACGCGGACAACCTCACCCTCACCTGTGAGCCGGGGGTGGTCACGGGGCGCGTGCAGGAGGAAGCCCAGCGCCACGGCCTCTTCTACCCCCCGGACCCGGCGAGCCTGGATTCCTGTTCTATCGGGGGAAACGTCGTGGTAGGGGCCGGCGGCGCCCGGGCCGTGAAGTACGGCACCACCCGGGATTACCTGCTGGGTCTCCAGGTGGGGCTGGCGGACGGCACCCTCCTGGACCTGGGGGGAAAGACCGTGAAAAATGCCACCGGCTACCACCTGGCGGAGCTCCTGGTGGGGAGCGAGGGAACTCTGGGCGTGGTCACCCGGGTCGTGCTGCGGCTGCTGCCCCACCCGTCCCGACGGGTAGCGCTCCTGCTTCCCTTCCCCGACCTCCGGGGGGCCGCGCTGGCCGTGGCTCGGGTCATCCGGGAGCGCATCGTCCCTGCCGTAGCCGAGTTCATGGACGACGTAACCATCGACGCGGCGCGAAGGTACCTGGGGCGGGACCTGCCCGGCGGAGCCTCGGCCGGCGCCTACGCCCTCCTGGAGCTCGACGGGGAGGACGAGGGCGCCCTGGAAGGGGAAATGGTCCGGGTGGGCGCGATTGCCCAGGAGGAAGGCGCCCTGGAGATCCTTGCGGCCCAGGACCCCGGGCAGCAGGCCCGCCTGTGGGAAAGCCGGCGCTGCCTCGGCGAGGCCCTGCGGGCCCTGAGCCCCGAGATCGGCAAGGCCGACGTGGTGGTTCCCCGGTCCCGGGTTCCGGATCTCGTGGACGCGGTGAAGGGCGTGGGGCGGGAGCTCGGCCTCGCGGCCGCGTGCTTCGGCCACGCCGGGGACGGAAACGTCCATGTGAACCTGCTTCGCCGGGACCTGCCCCGAGAGCCCTGGGCCGAGCGCCTCCCCGCAGCCATGGAGCAGGTGATGGAGATCACGTCGCGGCTTGGGGGCCTCCCCTCGGGAGAGCACGGTATCGGCGTCCTGAAGAAGCCCTATCTCCACCGTTTCCTCTCCCCGAAAGCCCTGGAGCTCATGCGCGGCATCAAGGCCACCTTCGACCCCCTCGGCATCCTCAACCCGGGCAAGGTTCTGTGAGTCTGTCGAGCCGGCTCCGCACCGCGATGGGCGCGGTCGTCCTGTGCGTCCTGGCGGCCCTCCTGGCCCTCCCGCAGGAGGGGCACGGGTGCTTCGGCGCGCGCCTTCGGGTGGGGGTCCCGCCGGAGCCCTCCCTCGCCCTGGCGGCCTATGCGGCGGGATACTACGTGGAGGAAAAGACCGGCATCGCCCCCGAGTTCGTGGCGGTGGAGGGCGACGGGGCGGCCGCCCTGGCTCGCGGCGACGTGGATCTCCTCCTCCTCCCCGAAGCTCCTCCGCCCGACGGTATCGCGGTCCGGCCGGCGGGAGACGTTGCGGGGGCGGGGCCCTGCCAGTTCTGGATTCGGGAGGACGTGCTCGACGACCTGCGGTTCTTCACCGTGGACCGCGCACTGAGAAACATCCCGAGGTTCTATGGGTCTGATGCCTTCTTGCAGGCCGCGGCCTCCCGCGATCCGGCCCGGAAGGCCGCGCGACAGGCGGTGCACCGTGGGAACTAGGGCGCTGCTGGGGGTGCTGGTGGCCCTGGGCCTGCTCGCGGGCTGCCGGGCAGAGCGTCCCACCTTTCGCATCGGATACATGATCTGCAATTCCATCGAGGAGACCCGGGAGCGCTTCGAGCCCCTGAGCGCGTATCTCTCGAAGACGAGCGGCGCCCGGTTCGAGAGCGTCTACCTCGACACGGCGGACGTGGAGGGCGCCCTGGCCCAGGGGGAGCTCGACTTCACCCACACCAACTCGCTTCTCTACGTGATCCTCCGGGAGCACCACGCCCTCCAGCTGGTGGCAGCGGAAAAGAAGGGCTCCTTTGGAGTCCTCACCCGGGGGGCCGTCATCGCCCGCCGGGGGGCGGGCATCGAATCCCTGGACGACCTGAGGGGCAAGCGGTTCGTCTTCGGTCCCCAGTGGGCGCCCTTCGGCTTCCTCGCCGAGTACGCCCTGCTCCTGGAGGCGGGCATCGACCCGGAGAGGGATCTAGGGTTCTACGCCATCCCCCACGGATCCTGGAAGCACGAGAAGATCATCTATTCGGTGCTCTACGGCGCCTTCGACGCGGGGGCCGCCCCCCTCATCGACCTGGAGGAGATGACCGCCGAGGGCAAGATCGCCCCGGACGATTTCGTCGTCCTGGCCCGCACGGACCTGGCACCCTACTGCACAGTGGGGGCCGCCGCGCGCGTGGCGCCCGAGTGGGTGGCGCGGGTGCGGCAGGCCCTGCTCGCCGCCGATGACGACACCACCGTTGAGGTAGGGAGCGAACGACTGGCCGTGCTGCGCCGGGCCCTGGTGGACGGCTTCGAGGCCCTCGCGGACGAGGACTACGAACCCCTGCGCCGGTGGGCCCGGCTTGCCCAGTTCCCTCCCTACGAGCAGTACTGATGGCCCCTGGGCCTCGCCTCACCCGGTTCCTCCTCGCCCTCGGGGTCGCATCGTGCCTCGCCTGGGCCGGGGTAGAGGCGCGAAACCTCAGCGGTATCTCCCAGGGATCCGACCCCTGCGCCGCCCGCCCCTCCGAAGCCGCCGCCGTGGAGACCAGCTACGCGGCGATCCGCGCAGCCCTGGGAGACGGCCGCGACGACGAGGCGCTGCTCGCCCTGCGGGACCGGGTCAGCCGGGGCCCCTACCCGGGCTACGCGTGGTTCCTGCTGGGAGAGGCTGCCTACCGCGAGGGGGCGGCCGCGGCCGCCGTGGGGCACTGGCGCAAGGCCGTGGAGGCCGACGCAACGGTGGCGGACCGGGGGGCGGCCTTCGGCGCCGGCCGCGCCATCGCCCGCCGCCTGGCCGAGCTGCGGGAAGGCCCGTGGGCCGAGAATCCGCCTCGGGAGATTCGGGACCTCTACTACCTCCAGCGGCGCCTCGCCGGGGGGTGTGAGTAGTTGGGCGGGCGGGGCGCCCTGCGCCGGCACGGGTGGGCCCTGGCCGCCGGGGGCCTCCTGGGCCTGGCCGGCAGCCTGCTGGCCTACCTGGGCAACCCGGTCAACACGGGGATCTGCATCTCGTGTTTCCTGGAGAACGCCGCCGGCGCCCTCGGCCTGCACGCCAACCCCCGCATGCAGTACATCCGGCCCGAGCTCCTGGGGTTCTTCCTGGGGAGCTTCGCAATGGCCGCGGTGGGACGCGAGTTTCGGCCCCGGGGCCGCGGCTCGGCCCCGGCATTGCTCGGCATGGGAATCCTCATGGCAGTGGGCGCCGCGGTCTTCATCGGCTGCCCCATCAAGGCCCTGCTCCGGCTGGCCGCGGGCGACCTCACCGCGGCGGCGGGGGGCGTCGGGCTGATCCTGGGGGTTTGGGGGGGGATCCGGCTCCTGGAGCCGGCCGAGTGGGTCCTGGGCGGGCGCGAGCGGGCGCTGCCCGCCGCCGTGCCCCTCGGGGCGGCCGCCGCCGCGCTGGCCCTGACGGCGCTGGCATCGGTTCCCGGAGCCCTGCTGGAGAGCCGAACGGGGGGCGGATCCCTCCACGCTCCGCTTCTCTGGAGCCTGGCGGCGGGCGTGCTCCTGGGCGGCCTGTGTCAGCGCTCCCGCTTTTGTGTCACCGGGAGCCTGCGCGACGTCCTCCTGACCCGGAGCGCCTGGGCCGCCGCACCCCTGGCGCTGGCGCTCCTGGCCGCCGGGCTCGCCAACGCCTTTACAGACCAGTTTTCCCTCGGCTACCATGGCCAGCCGGGGTCCCACGTGGAGTGGGTATGGAGCCTGCTGGGGATGGGCCTGGTGGGAGCGGTGGCCGTGCTGGCGGGCGGGTGCCCCTTCCGCCAGATCGTAAAGGCCGGAGAAGGAGACCTGGACGCCCTCACCGTCATCGGGGGCATGGTCTTTGGCGCCGTCCTCGTGCAGAACTGGGCCCTGGGGGCGAACGCGGCGGGGGTTACGGCAGGGGGCAAGGTGGCGGTCCTGCTGGGCCTGGCGGCAGTGCTCTCCCTGGGCCTCCGGCAAAAGGAGGACGCCCCATGAGTGCCCGGAAACCCTGGGTTCCCCCCGTAGGCCTCGCCCTCTGGACCGCGCTCCTGCTCACGAGCTGCGCCGCAGTCTCCCCGGCTCCCGAGCCAGCGGCCCCTTCGAGCGCCGTGCCCCTGCGGGACTACATCATCTACAGCAATACCGTCTGGTCCGGCGACCTCCTGGTGGAGCGGCCCGTCATCGTGGCGCGCACAGCTACCCTGACCGTTGCCCCGGGCACCCGGGTGTACTTCGACCTGCCCGAGCCGGCCGCGGACAAGGACCGAAAGCCGTGGGTCCTCGTCCAGGGAGCCCTGGTGGCCATCGGGAGCGGGGAGCGGCCCATCTCCTTTGCCCCCGTCAAGGCGACCCGCAACGAGTGGGACGACATGATCTTCATCGAGGGGGCCAAGGAGGCCCACCTGGCGTACTGCACCTTCGCCCAGGGTCCGTGGGGGCTCCACATCCACGATACCCCGGCCGATGTGACGCACTGTGAGTTCCGGGGCAACTACGGCGGCGTGCGCTTCCAGGGGGGGCGCGTCGTGCTGCGGGGGAACCGCTTTCTCGACAACCAGGTCGGTGTCCGCTGCCTCAAGGCCTCTCCGGTCGTGGAAGAGAACCACTTTTCGGGGAACCTCACGGCGATCTTCTTTCGAGAGGGAGTCACGGGCGCGGTGCTGCGCCGGAACAACTTCGACAACCGGGAGTACGACGTGAAGCTCGGGGAAGGCCAGGCCACCGACGTGGACGCCACGGGCAACTGGTGGAGTCCGGGAAAGGACGGCGGTTCGGGAAGGCGCATCTACGACGCGGGTGTGGACGCGGCCCTGGGCCGGGTGCAGGTAGAGCCCGCCCTGGCGGCGCCCTGGAGCCCGGAGGGCGGGGGGCGGTGAGGCGCGTTCCGGTGCGAAACCCCGACCTCGTGTGGCGGGACGAACCGGCGGAGAAGGAGGGCATCCTGGCCGCCCTGGAGCGCGGCGAGGACGCCGGCGGCCGAGGGTGGGTCATCCTGGTGGATCGGGGCCGGATGCACGAACTCAACCTCCTGGCAGGCGAGATCTGGTGCCTCGCGGACGGCGTCCGGGACGAGGAGGACATCGCGCGGGAGCTCGCCTCCCGGTACGACGCTCCCTGGGAGGAGATCCTCTCCGACGTGCGGGAGTTCGTGGCCTCCTGCGTCCCCCTCGGGTGGCTGCGCATCCAGGAGGCTTGAGGTGGAGCTCACCGCGCCGCTCACGGTCAACTGGACCCTCTCCTATGCCTGCAACTTCTCCTGCCGCCACTGCTACTCCCGGGACCAGCGCCGGGAGGAGCTGCCGCTTCCCGACGTGCTCCGGATCGTGGACGAGCTGGCCCGCTGCCGGGTGGCCTTCGTGAGCTTCGGGGGCGGCGAGCCGCTGCTCTACCCGCACCTCTTCCCGGTGGCCGAGCGGGCTGCGGCCAAGGGGCTGCGGGTCGCGATGAACACCAACGGCTGGCTGCTGGACGCCCAGGCGGCGGGGCGCTTGCGGGACGCCGGGTTCGCCTCGGTGGGCGTGAGCCTGGACGGCGCCACCTCCGACGTCCACGACGCCTTCCGGAGTCGGCCGGGCAGCTTCTCCCGGGCCCTGGCGGCCCTGGAGCACCTGGCCGCGGCGGGGGTCCCGAGCACCGTCTCGGCCGTGATCTTCCGGGGCAACGTCACCTCCTACCGGGAGATCGTGGCCCTGGCGGCGGAGCGCGGAGCCCGCACCGTGTACCTGCACAACTTCAAGTGCTCGGGACGGGGCATGGCCAACCGGGCCGAGCTCGACCTGAGCCCGGAGGCGTGGCGCTCCTTCTACGAGGACGCCCTGGCCTACCGCCCGGCAGCCCCTGCGGCGCTGGCCTTCGACGACCCCATCCTCGCCCTCCTGGGCGCCTCCGAGGCGGGAGCCGTACAGGGCAGCACCTGCGGCAAGCTCTCGCTCCACCTGGAGCCCGACGGGGACGCCACCCCCTGCGGGTTCATCCCCCTTTCCGCCGGCAACATCCTGGCCCAGGGCCTGGAGAACCTGTGGCGCGACTCCCCGGTGCTCCGGGCCATGCGCACCAAGACGCCCCAGGGCAAGTGCACGAGTTGCTCGGCCTACGGGGAGTGCCTGGGGGGCTGCACGGCCCGGGCGTTTGCCGTCTCCGGCTCCTTCGACGCCCCCGACCCCCACTGCTGGCGCGAAGACCCCGGCCGCCCCTGACCGGCACGGCTCCCCCCGGCTTTCACCCAAATCGCTATCGGTATCGGTATCGGTATCGGCATCGAAGACCCGCTGCGGGCCGGGAGCCCGCTCGTCCCGCGCTTGGGGTCCTCGGGGGCTATTCCACCGGAAGGACCGCTCCCAGGAAGCGCCGCGGGTTTTCGGAGAAGACCCGGGCCTCCACGTTCTCGGGCAGGCCCAACTCCCGCACCATCCCGATGTACTCGCAGGCGAGCTCGGCGTTGTAGAGGAAGGCGTCCGAGCCGAAACACACCCGGTCGGGGTAGTGGAGGATGAAGTCCCGGTAGCCCGCGGGGTCTCGGCGCACGTGGGGGAGCATGGAGGCCAGGTCGGTGTACACGTTGGGGTAGCGGTCCAGGACCTTGCGGAAAGCCCCGCGCCCGATGCCGAAGTGGGCGAAGTCCACGCGCACCCCGGGGAAATCTGCCAGGAGCGCGGTCATGACGTCGCCGTAACGGCGCGCGTCCATGTGGTAGACCACGGGAAGGTCCCGGGCCGCGGCGAAGGCGAAGATCTCCCACTCCCGCCGCTGGTATTCCCGAAGGGAGACGCCGAAGGCGTCGGGCACGCTCCCCACCCCCAGGTCGTTGCCGCCGTCGGCCAGGTAGATCCCCTTGAGGCCCCGGAACCCCTGCGCCAGGTACCGGGAGAGAAGGGCGGGGACCTCGCCCCAGAGGTGGCGGGTGTCGACGAAGGGCAGGAGCGTGGGGGCGTTGCGGCGCGCCAGCTCCAGGAGGAGGCCGGCCTCGTGGCCCAGGGGGTCGCCCCGGTGCTCCACGTAGTCCGGGATGAGGCTCCAGAGCCCCTCCCGGTCCAGCCGGGTGTTCACGAGGCCCACCACCACCATGTGCCGCAACCCCGCGGCGCGGGCCGCCGCGAGCCCCCCGGCAACCCGGTCGGCGTCGCCGGGGCCCGCGAAGCAGTGGGCGTGGACGTCGATGACCTCGAAAGGCATGGACGATCGGGTCTCAGCTCAAGCCCGGCAGGCAGGGGCCGGGCCGGGGGCCTCCCCTCCGGCGGCCCAGGGTCCCGATGACACGTTGCTGCGGCGAAGCGCTACAGCGAGGGAAGGGAAGGACATGGCACCTCCGGAAGGCGATCGCCAAGGCCGCCTGTGCCGCCTGCGGGGAGGCCCCCGGCCCCCTCGACAGTGGACGCGGTTCCCCGGACGGACGGGAACCTTTTCGTGAAGAGCGACCGGGGCCAGGGGCCCCGGCCGCGTTCCGTTACCGACGGCGCGTCTAGCCCTTGGGCTTGCCCAGCACGGCCTCGAAGGCCGCCTCGTCCATGAGGGCGCCCTCGGCGATGAGCTGACGGTACTTGAGGAAGTCGATCACATCTTCTCCGGTGATCTTCTTGGTCGAGAAGGCGGTGAAGCCCAGGAAGGCCTCCCCCATCATGTTGGCGGCCAGCCAGTGGCGGTTGGGGAGCTTGGCCTGGTCCCAGAAGAACTTCTTCTTGGCCCGGATGGAGTCGATGGACATCTGGAGGCACCCGGGAAAGAGGTTCGCGAACCGCCACACGATCTCCTGCACGGCCTTGTCCAGGAGCTCGAAGTCGGTGGTGCACTGCTCCACCAGGGCCTTGGCGGCCTTGGCTTCCTCCCCCTTCTTGAACTCGCCGTAGACGATCTCCCCGTCGCGCACGTAGTCCTCGGTGATGACGAGCGGGTTTCGCACCCACTGGCCGTCCTTCTTGAGCACCGGCACGGCCTTCGAGACCAGGTTCTTGGCCTTCATCTTGTAAGCCGACCACGTCTCGCAGGAGACGCAGTTCCACATGGCGTCCTCCATGGAGAGGAACCAGGGGAGGAAGTCGGTGGCGCCGCCCACCGGGGCCGAGCCGTGCTTGGGCCCCGCCTGGCCGTAGACCGCCAGATCCGAGGAGACCGCGATGTCGGCCGCCATGCCGATCTCCTGGCCGCCCGCCACCCGCATGCCGTTGACTCGGCAGATGACGGGCTTCTTGCAGTCGAGGATCGAGTCCACCATCAGGTTGAAGAGGTCCATGTACTCGCCGTACTCGTTGGGGCGCTTGGAGTAGTACTGGGAGTACTCGACGGTATTTCCGCCCGTGCAGAAGGCCTTGTCGCCGGTGCCGGTGAAGACCACGGCCACGACCGACCGGTCCCCCGAAGCGGCCTTGAAGGCGGCGATCACCCCCTTGACCATCTCGGTGGTGTAGGAGTTGTACTGCTTGGGGTTGTTGAGCCGGATCCACGCCACGTAGAGCCCCGAAACCTCCTTGCCGTCGGGGCCGGTGAGCGGCCGCTTCTCGTACACCGTGCACGGGGCCTCCGTGCCCCAGTACTCGCCCTTCATCAACCCGTGGTCCTTCATGTGGTCGTCGCGGGGAAGCCAAGTGAGACTCATGGGATACTCCTGTGGGTTGCGTGTTGTGGGTTGCGTGTTGTTGGTTTTGGCCCAGGTTCTTTCTCCAACGTGCCACGTGCCACGTGCAACGTGCAACGTCAGAAATCCGGCTCCAGCACGACGCGCTTTTCCACCTTGCGGTCGTGGATGTCGTGGAAGGTCTGGGCGATGGCCGACATGGGGCGGGTCTCCACGAAGGGCTCCACCTGCACCTTGCCCGCCTGCACGAGCTTGAGGACCTCGGGGTAGTACTTGGGCAGGCAGCCCCAGGTCCCGATCATCTCGGCGTCGAAGGCCATGAGCTTGGAGACCATGTACTCGGTGGAGGCCATGGTGTAGCCCACCACGACGAGCTTGCCCACGAAGGATAGGAGCTGGAGGCCGATCTCCTGGCCGGGCTTCGAGCCCGAGACCTCGAAGATCTTCCAGCCCCAGTTGTGGGGCACGCCCTTCTCCTTGCAGATGGCGCGAAACGCCTCCTGCACCTCCTTGGGCGTCTTGCCCCGGGAGTTGATGGTGGCGTCGGCGCCGAACTGGAGGGCACGCGCGAGCTTGGCGTCGTCGATGTCGATGCCGATCACCGTGCCCGCCCCCAGGGCCTTGGCCATCTGGGTCATGTAGATCCCCACCCCGCCGCAGGCGCCGACCACGATCACCCGATCGCCGGAGGCGATGCCGGCGCGCATGGACGCCTGGTAGGGGGTGGTCACGGCGTCGGCGATCACCGCCAGGTGGGAGAGGGGCACGTCGCGCCGGTCCACCACGCACAGGTCGGCAAAGGGCACGGGGATGTGGTCCGAGAACCCGCCGTAGATGCCCAGGCTGTTGCCGGGCATCTTCTGGGCCAGGCAGCGGTTGCCCCGGCCCGAGGCGCAGATGGGGCAGGTGTTGCAGGGCATCACCGCCGGCACGATAACCTCCTTGCCGACCCACGCGGCGGGCCCCTCCACCACCGTGCCGCTGATCTCGTGACCCAGGGCCAGCGGCGGCGGGTTGACCGTGGGTACCCCGTCGAAGAAGTACCCCAGGTCCGTGTGGCACACCCCGCACCCGGCCACCTTCACGAGCACGTCGCCGGGCCCCAGGGCCGGCGCGGGGATCTCCGCCCGCTCGAGCACCCCGTGCTCCCCGGTCTTCGGGTTGGTGGGCTTGACCATCTGCCACGTCCGGATCGTCTTCACGCTCATCTCATCCTCCTCCCGGGCCTCTGCGGCCCTCTTGCGTCAGCGATGCAGCTTGCTTCCTATCCGAACCACAGCACCCACAGCCCCACCGCCAGGCTCACGCCCAGGCCGAGCGGAATGGTCTTTCGCAGGATCGCCCCCTCCTGGCCCACCGCCCCGCACAGGGGGGTGGCGAGGGCGATCTTGAAGGGGCTCGAGACACTCCCGACGCTCGCCCCGATGGCGAGCGCGGCTGCCAGGCTCTCGGGCGAGATCCCCAGCAGCCCGGCGGCTACCACCTGGAACTTCCCGAAGAGCATGATGCTCGCCACCCCGTACCCGGAAAGGAAGGTGCCCACCCACCCGAGCAGCGGGGCGAAGACCGGGTAGAAGGAGCCGGTGTACTCGTAGGTGCCCCGGGCCAGGACGGCCGCGAGGTTTCGGGTGTCGTCCAGGGAGGCGAAGGCCGGCGCGTAGCCCGAGAAGGCCACCATCTGTCCCATGGCTCCGAAGAGCCCCATGGCTACGAGCGGACGCCACGCCCGGGAGAGGCTCGTCCCCAGCAGGCGCCGGCGCTCTCCGGGCCCGTAGGAAAAGAGCACCAGCACCAGGACCAGGGCCGCGAAGAGGTACGTGTAGGCGTCGAAGAACGGCCGCAGGGTCACCTCGTGCACCGGGACCACCGCCAGGGTCACGGCCAGGGTCTCCCGGGTGGCCGCCCGCAAGCCGGGGTGCAGGTTCACGGCCGAGAGCCCGGCGATGATGAGGGCAAAGGGGGCGAAGTCGCGCAGCAGGTCGCGGTCGATGGCGAGCCCCCGGCGTCCCCACAGGACCAGGAGGGCCACCACCGCGAGCCCCCCGAACATGGCCGAGACCGGCACCCCCACCCACACCACCGTGGCCCATGCCGTGAGCCCCGCCGTGAGCCCCGCCGCGGCGAAGAGCCCCGCCTTCCTCCAAACGTCGCGCCCCCCGGACGCAAACAAGGGCACCGAGAGAGACAGGAGCAGCGTGGGGAGCACCGAGAGCACGGCGATCCTGATCCCCAGCGCCTCGGGAGCCAGGTCGGTGACCGCCGCGAGCACCGTCACGATGATGCCGGCCAGAGCCAGGGTCATGAGACCCGAGTACCCCACGATGGAGAGCGCCGCCGAGGCGGCCGGGGAAAGGCCCGACGCCCGCAGCATGGGGGCGAGCACGGGCTCGGCGATGACCCCGGCGCCCTCCATGAAGTTCCCCAGGCCCAGCGTCAGCAGCGCCGTGCGGTGCCACTCGCCGGCCACGCGGCCCTCGTACCACCCCACGATGCGCTGGAGGCTCCCCTTGGCCAGGCACACCACCGAGAGCGCGATGCCCGCCAGAATCACCAGGAGCAGCGGCAGCGTCGTGAGCACCCCGTCGAGGCTCGCCGCCAGGAGCACCCGGGCCGATGTGTCGAAGACGGTGGCGCACAAGGCGAAGGTGAAGCCCAGCCCCGCGATCGCGAGCTCCAGGGCCGGACGGCGAAAGGCCACGGCAAGCACGAGCACCAGGAGCACCGGCGACCAGGCCAGGGCGTAGGAGAGCCCGAAGCTCACGGAAGGCCCTCCCCGGTGTCGAGGCCGAGCAGGCGCGCGGCGTTGCCGCCCAGGATGGCCTCCTTCGCCTCGGCGCTCAGGGGCAGGGCGCCGATGGCTTCCACGTTCCTGCGGATGCCGGGATTGCCGGGCCAATCGCTCCCGAAGATCACCTTGCGGTGGAGCCTCTCCAGGTTGGGGAAGTAGGAGAGGAGGTTCTTCGGGGGCAGGCCCGACACCTCCAGGTACAGGTTTGGGTGGAGCGCAACGAGAAACTCCGCCCGGTCGTACCAGAACCCCCGGCCTCCGTGGACCACGAGCAGCGCCAGTTCGGGGAAGTCGGCCGCCACGTCGTCCAGGTGCAGGGGGTCGCCGTACTTGATCTTCGCCCCGGGGAAGATGCTCGACCCCGTATGGACCATCACCGGGAGTCCCAGCTCCCGGCACGAGGCATACAGGGGGTAGAGCTCGGCCTGATTGGGGTAGAAGTGCTGGTAGGTCGGGTAGAGCTTCACCCCGCGGAACCCCATGCCTGCCAGCCGCTCGATCTCCCGGTCCAGGCGCGGGGTGACCCAGGGGTTCAGGGTGGCGAACAGGAGGAGCCGCCGGGAGTCCCGAAACCGCTCCCACACGTACTCGTTGGAGGTGTTGCCCGTGACCAGCGGGCTCACCTCGGGAAGCCCCACGGCGTAGTCCACCCCTTCCCCCTCCAGGTATGCGTCGAAGCCCTCGGGGGTCAGGAGCGCGTCCCAGTCTCCCCGCTCGCCCCAGAAGCTGTCGCAAAAGGCGGCAGGGGTGTCGCGCAGGTGCTCCCGGGCGGCCAGGTGGACGTGGAAGTCGACGATCATGGAAACCCTAGCGAGGCCCTGCCTCAGACCGGCGAGGCGTGAGAGTTCTTTTCACCTGTGCTCGATCCCGGTCGAAATCGAAATCGCGATCGGGATCGGAGTCGATTTCGATATCCATTTGGAGGGGGACACCGCGCGCCCCGTGGCTTCAGGGCGGCGGCCCGCCCGAGAACTTGACCCATCCTTCGAAAATACGGGTCCGCAAGCATCTCTCGCGGGGGGGGGGGGGCGGGGGGGCGATGCCGGGGCCCCCCCCCCCCCCCCACCCCCAG
>JBFLZB010000082.1:17272-20855 GCA_040756475.1 Thermodesulfobacteriota bacterium | reverse complement strand
CAGCGACCCAGTTGACGAAGTCCTGCGCCTGCGCGACCGGGGGTTCTGGGTGGCTGAGCCGCTGGTCGGTACGCTGGCCTCGGAGGTCCGATCGAGAAGATAGGAGTGGCGTTTGCCTCGAGTTACATCGCGCCCGTGGGGCCGATGGTCGATCCTTCGAGGCGAAGTTTGCGCGGCCACAGGCCGCTGTTCCCGGTCGAGATCTCAACCCGGAACTGGGAACCGGGAACTGGGAACTCCCCGAAGGGGCCGGTGTCGGCCGCCTGCGGCGGCTGTTCCCGGTGTCGGCGGCCACAGGCCGCTGTTCCCGGTCGAGACCCGGTTGAGATCTTAACCGGGAACTGGGGAGCGCCCCTGGCGCCGACCCGTTAAGGCGCCCGCTCAAACACCTCCGAGAGCCTCAGCTCCAGCCCCCCGAGGCTGGAAAGCTTGAGGACGTCGTCCGGGCCGAAGAGATCGCTCCTCCCGTACACCCCGTCAGGCCCCACCGTGAAGCGCGCGGCACACTGCGCCTGACCGGAGACCACCGGGATACGAGGCGGATGGGCGATCCGCCCGCCTGTGCTATGATGGAGACGCAACGTAGGAGCAGCAAACTGCAGCAAGGAGGAGGGCCCATGGCAACGGCGAGGGTTGTAGAGCAGAGCGGAGCACAGCTTGTGCACTTGCCGAAGGGGTTCCGGGTTAGGGGCAGCGAGGTCGAAATCCACCGGCGCGGCGACGAGATCGTTCTTCGGGAAAAGCGACAAGGCCTTTCAGAAGTATTCGAGCTATTGACGTCGCTGCCGGATGACTTCATGGAACAGGGCCGCCAGCAGCCCTCGGATCAGACACGAGAGATCTTGTGATGTACATGCTGGATACGGATATCTGCATCTACACCGTCAAAAAGAAGCCGCGGCAGGTTCTCGAGCGCCTGTCGATGGTCGAAGCCGGCGGCATTTGCATGTCGGCCATCACCTTTGCAGAACTCATGTGCGGTGCGCTGAAGAGCCGGGAAGTCGAGGCCAACCTCGCCACGCTGCGACGGCTGGGCGAACTGATCGAGGTTGTCTCGTTCGATACGCGGGCAGCGGAGGCCTATGGCCGCGTCCGTTCCGATCTGGAGCGGAGGGGACAGACGATCGGGAGCCTCGACCTTCTGATCGCCGCCCACGCGCTGGCCTGCGGGTTTACTCTGGTCACGAACAACGTGGGGGAGTTCAGCCGAGTCCAGGGGCTCGACGTCGAGAACTGGGCGCGGTGAGAAAAGCGGCGCGGGCAACGAGGGTCCGAAGTGTCCACTGCGCGGCCTTCGCCCGGGAGCCCGAGTTGGACCATCCGCCTAGTGCTGGAGGCAGAGAGCATCGATTTCCGCCCGGCGTGGAAGCCCATGCACCTTCAGCGGGTGTTCCGGGATTGCCGGGTCCGCAGCGGCGCCGTGAGCGAGGAGCTGTTTGCCCGGGGCCTGTGCCTACCCTCCGGGACGGCGATGACGGAGGGGGATCTGGGGCGGGTGGTGGAGGGGGTGAGGAGAACCGGGCGTGCCGGGTGCCGCGTTCCGGGTTCCGTGTCTGGAGTTAGCTGAACCGGGAACTGGGAACTCCCCGAAGGGGCCGGTGTCGGCCGCCTGCGGCGGCTGTTCCCGGTGTCGGCGGCCACAGGCCGCTGTTCCCGGTCGAGGTCTCAACCCGGAACCCGGAACCGGGAACTGGGAACTGGGAACTGGGAACTGGGTGAAGGGTGACGGGGGAAGGGTAACGGCGGACGCTACGGGCGCCGGACCCGCGTCTTGCGCTCCGTGACAACCACGAAACAACGCTTCCAGCTCTCCGAGTCTTCCAGCTCAAGGGCATCGAGGATTCTGCGGTAGAGAGCCCTGCGGGATGGGTTGTTCAGGCGCACCAGGACCAGTCCATGGTGTGTGCCCGGTCTGAATCTGCTCACGTCGGAGAAATCGAGGTCCTGGGTGATGAGGAGACGCCCGGCACTCTGGGCCGCCGCCCACACTTGGGGGTCGGACGCGCCGGCGATACCCTCTCCCGGCACGGTATCGACGTCGTGCCCGGCGGCTTGGAGGACCGCAACGAGGGTCGACGGGAGATTCTCGTCGAGCTTGATCTTCATGCAACACGGGGGACTTCGGAGACGGGGAGGTCTTCTTCCGCGGAAGCCGCGGCAAAGGCGATGACGGCTCGGATATCCTCTTCGGTCAGCGTCGGGAAGTCGGACCGGATGTCAGCACTGGAGTCTCCCTCGGCGAGACTCGCCAGAACGGTGCGCAGCGTCACCCGCGTCCCCTTGATCACCGGCTCGCCGCCGCAGATCGCGCGATCCCGTACGATCCTCTCTGCGTAATCCCTTGCCATGACCTTGCCTTTCAGGATGAGTTGTTGCACGGGTAGCCGTTGCGAGAATACCCCTGCCCGGCCCCGTAGGCCAGAGAACAGGGACTCAGCGCCCGGTGTTCCGAGGGTTACGGGGGACGGGGGAAAAGTGAAAGGAGGGGCCGGTGTCGGCGGCCACAGGCCGCTGTTCCCGGTCGAGACCCGGAACTGGGAACTGGGAACTCCCCGAAGGGGCCGGTGTCGGCCGCCTGCGGCGGCTGTTCCCGGTCGAGGTCTCAACCCGGAACTGGGAACCGGGAACTCGCCACCCGGAGCGGGTGCAGGAAGCTAACTGCTTGACGTAATACGCGTTGCGTAATAGGGTGTGCGCATGATCCGGAGCTTTCGCTGCCGCGACACCGAGGCTCTCTTCAGCGGGAAGACTCCGAGGCGGTTTCGAGCGATGGAGCGCGTGGCACAGCGCAAGCTCCAGTACCTGGCCGACGCGACCGATGTTCGAGACCTCGCGGCCCCTCCCGGAAACCGCCTGGAAAGGCTCCGGGGCGACCGCGAAGGCCAATGGAGCGTGAGGATCAACGATCAGTGGCGCCTGTGCTTTCGATGGGAGGCCGACGGCGCACACGATGTCGAGATCGTTGACTACCATTAGGAGATGACCGATGACCGTCAACAGGCTCCCCCCTATCCACCCCGGTGAATTTCTTCGCGAGGAGTTTCTGCTGCCCTTGGGGCTCTCGGCCAACGCACTCGCTCGGAGGCTTCAAGTACCGCCGAACCGGATTACCGCTATCCTCAACGAGAAGCGCGCGGTTACAGCAGACACCGCGCTTCGTCTGGCCCGATTTTTCGGTACCACGCCGCAGCTCTGGCTCAACCTCCAGGCCAGCTATGACCTCAAGGTCGCCGAAAAGGCAGTGGGTCCCGTGATTGAAGAAGAGGTGCGCCCGCTCGGGCGGGCGGCGTGAAGCCTCCTGTGCGGCGGTCAGCCACGGGGCGCTTGCCCTGATGGGGACGAGGGCCATGCACCTGTCGCGGCAACCGGCCATGACGGAGGGGGACCTGGGGCGGGTGGTGGAAGGGGTGAGGAGAACCGGGCGTGCCGGGTTCGGCGTTCCGCGTTCCACGTTTCGAGTTTGAGCCGAACCGGGAACTCCCCGAAGGGGACGGTGTCGGCCGCCTGCGGCGGCTGTTCCCGGTGTCGGCGGCCACAGGCCGCTGTTCCCGGTCGAGACCCGGTTGAGATCTTAACCGGGAAC
>JBFLZB010000082.1:0-17172 GCA_040756475.1 Thermodesulfobacteriota bacterium | reverse complement strand
GAGTTTGAGCCGAACCGGGAACTCCCCGAAGGGGACGGTGTCGGCCGCCTGCGGCGGCTGTTCCCGGTGTCGGCGGCCACAGGCCGCTGTTCCCGGTCGAGACCCGGTTGAGATCTTAACCGGGAACTGGGAACTGGGAACTGGGAACTGGGAACTGGGAACACCGCGATTGTCAAGCAGGTTTCGCGTGCGCGTCCTGAAACCAGTTTACGAGGGGCAGGTCGGCGAAGACCTCGAACTGCCGCACGTTGCGCGTGACGAGCACCAGTCCATGCACGGCCGCAATCGCTGCGATTTGGCCGTCCACGAAGGCGGGAGGCTGTCCGGTCTTCTCGAGCCGGGCTCGCTCCCGGGCATGCCACCTGGCGGCTGCCTCATCATAGGGCAGTACTGGTATCGGGACGCGAAGAACTCGCGCCACGTACTCCGAAAGCTGCTCGCGCCGTCTCCCGGGATCCATTCGTTCGATCCCGAAAACCATCTCGTGGATCACCGGAGCCGCGGTGCACGACTCGCTGTCGTGCAATGCCAGGTGGGCCATGACCCCCGCGTCGGGCATCCGGCGGGTCGGTTCGGACAGGACGTTGGTGTCCAACAGGTACCTCATTCCGGCCACTCGAAACCTCTGCCTGGCGCCCGGTCTCTCCAGGTCTCGACCTCCTCCCGGCTCACCTCCGGAAAGCCACCCTGGATCTCCCGCCGCCATGCCCCGATGGTCTCCATGAGCGAGACCCTAGGCGTTCTGTCTTGGAGGAGGCGCTCGTATTCCGCTCCCGAAAGGATGACGGCCACGGGGCGTCCGCGGCGGGTGAGTTGAACGGCACCCTCTTGCTCCACCTCGTGCACGATCTTAGGCAGGTGATTCTTGGCTTCGGCAATGGAGTATTCGATCACGATCGGCCTCCTGTCTATCCAGATGGGCATTCTAGGGTGGCGGAACGCTCTCGGCAAGCGCGGCGCCCACTGGTTCGGGAGGCCGAAGAGGACGTCGAGGATGCACTGCCTGACGGGTTTCGTGGAGGGTAGGAGCCGGCTCCCGTAGGCGATGCGGCCCGGCAGGGCCGCTCGGTGTCCTTCGGCGCGGACCGGGAGCCGGTGCGGCTGGCCCTGGAGAAGGAGAACATCGAAAGGTGAAAGGTGAAGGGTGAAGGGTGAAAGGAGGGGCCGGTGTCGGCCGCCTGCGGCGGCTGTTCCCGGTGTCGGCGGCCACAGGCCGCTGTTCCCGGTTGAGCCCCGGTTGAGATCTTAACCGGGAACCGGGAACTGGGAATGGGGAGCCCGGAAGGGCTAGCGAGTAAATTCTACCTGCAGCAAAATGACTCGCGTGTTTTTTCTCCTGCGGGTAGAATCGCAGCCAGAGGGCGCCGTGGACATCCAAACTCGCTACTTGAAACCGCAGATCGAGCGCGACCTGGACGCGAAGATGGTGTTCGTGGCCGGGCCTCGGCAGGTGGGCAAGACGACCCTGGCCCGGAGCGTGGAGGGCGCAGAGGCGGGGTACCTGAACTGGGACGTGGCCGAGCACCGGGAGCAAATCCTGCGTCGGAGGCTGCCTGCGAGCGACCTGTGGGTCTTTGATGAGATCCACAAGTACCGCCCCTGGCGAAACTACCTGAAGGGCTTGTACGACGGGCGCCGGCCGGGGCAGCGCATCCTGGTGACGGGTAGCGCGCGGCTCGATCTGTACCGCTTCGGCGGCGATTCGCTACAGGGGCGATATCACCTGTTGCGGCTCCACCCCCTCTCGGTGGCCGAGCTCGGGCTGGACACGGCGGCGGAGCTCGGCGACCTGCTGACCCTGGGCGGGTTTCCCGAACCCTATCTTTCGGGCTCGGAGACCGAGGCGCGGCGCTGGTCCCGGCAGTACCGGACCCTGCTGGTGCGCGAGGAGGTGGCGGGGTTGGAGCGGGTGGCCGACCTGGGGACCCTGGAGCTGCTGACGCTGGCGCTGCCCGACCGCGTGGGGTCCCCCTTGTCTCTGAACGCCCTGCGAGAGGATCTGCGGGTGAGCCACAAGACGGTGGCCCGCTGGGTCGAGATTCTGGAGCGGCTGTATGCTGTGTTTCGCTTGGCGCCATTCGGCGCCCCTCGGCTGCGGGCGGTGCGCAAAGAGCAGAAGCACTACCATCTGGACTGGTCCGTGGTGCCCGCGCCGGGGGCCCGATTCGAGAACCTGGTGGCCTGCCACCTGCTCAAATGGGTTCACTACGAACAGGACGTGGAGGGTCGGGACCTTGAGTTGCGCTACTTCCGGGACGTAGACCGCCGCGAGGTCGACTTCGTGGTGACCGAGGGGCACCGGCCGCTGCTGCTGGTGGAGTGCAAGTGGGACGACGCCGAAGTCGACCGGGGGCTCCGTTACCTGACGGCGCGGTTCCCCGACGCCCAGGCATGGCAGGTCTCGGCCATGGGCCGACAGGACTACGTGACCCCCGAGGGCATCCGGGTCGCCCCAGCCATGGCTCTGTTGCGGGGGCTTGTGTAGGGGGAAGGGGGAAGGGAACTGGGGAACTCCCCGAAGGGGCCGGTGTCGGCCGCCTGCGGCGGCTGTTCCCGGTGTCGGCGGCCACAGGCCGCTGTTCCCGGTTGAGGTCTCAACCCGGAACTGGGAACCGGGAACTGGGAACCCCCCGAAGGGGCCGGTGTCGGCGGCCACAGGCCGCTGTTCCCGGTTGAGGTCTCAACTGGGGTGACCGACGTGCGGACCGGGACCCGATGACGATCCTTGCTCGAAAGGGCCGCTTCGTGGGCGGCGCGGTGCTGCTGGCCCTCGCCTGGCTGGCCGTCGCTGCACCCGCGGCAGGCGCCGCGCCCGACCCCAGGATTTTCGTGACGCCGGAGGTGCTCGCCCGGGTGCGGGCGGCCCTGTCCGCTCCCGCGGCCGCCGCGGTCTCGGGGTCGGCCGCGCAGTCGTGGGAGGCCGTCCGGCGAAGGGCGGATCAGCTTGCCGCGGCGCCGCCCTACCGGTATCAGGTGGACATCCCGGGCCGGGAGGGCGGGCCTTCCAAGAGCTGGTCCTACACCCTCTCCGACGCACCGCCGCCCCGCCACGACGACTCCCCGCACTATCCCGTCTGGACAGCCATGTTCCAGGAGCGGGCCGACTCGATCACGACGCGGCTCCAGCACTTCCTCATCGCCTGGCGGATCTCGGGGGAGCTGCGCTACTTCGAGAAGGCCAGAGAGATCGTCTGGCACCTCGCCTCCTGGCCGGGGATCTGGACGGACCCGAGCTACGGCGGCGGCCGGCCCTCGCTGGACACCGGCCACGCGGCGGTGTGGGTGGGGGTGTTCTATGACTGGTGCCGAGACCCGTTGAGCGCTGCGGAGCGGGCACGGGTCAGGGCTGCCCTGGCCGAGAAGGCCCTCGCTCCCTTGAGCGCCCGGGTGGGTCAGCTCGACTCGTATCACAACTTTGCGGCGGTGGCGGCCACGGGTCTGGGCATCGGAGCCGTGGCGCTGCTGGGCGACGACCCCCGGGCGGAGGCGTGGCTCGATCAGGCGGTCGCCAAGGCGCGCGGCTACCTGGACGCCCAGGACCCGGACGGCGCACCCCTCGAAGGGGCGGTGTACGGCACGTACGCAACGGACAACCTGGCGGACCTCCTCTGGGCGCTGGATACCGCCGGGGTCCCCCACGACCTCTGGACCCATCCCTTCCTCCGCTCGTTGCCGCGGTACTGCGTGAGCCTGCTCGACCCGGGCACCGGAACGCAGCCGACCTTCGGCGACGGGAACCCCACGCCGGGGTTCGGCCGCATTCTCACGATGCTGGCCCTTCGGGGCGACACGGCGGCCGCCTGGTACGGCGATCGGATCGGGGCATTGGGCGAGCCCTCGCCCCGAAACCTCCTCGTGCTGGACCCGGCCCGCCTCCGGATCGCCCCGCCCCCGTTCCGCCCCTCGGGGGCCTTTCCTTCGGCGGGCTACGCGGTGCTGCGGGACGGCTACCGGGAGGACGGCCCCTTCCTGGCCTTCAAGGCCGGCCCTCGGGACCGGGTCGTGGGTCACAACCACTTCGATCACAACAGCTTTCAACTGAGCTACGGGGGGGAGTGGATTGCCTCGGATCCGGGCTCGCGGACGTACTTCGAGCCGGCGGAGCGGCGCTACTCCGTGGGCACCCTGGGCCACAACACCGCGGTCCTGGATCTGGACGCTCCCTACCTGAAGAGCCACGCCATCAGCACGCCGGGCCGCGACCAGGTGCACCTGGACCGGGCGAGGATCGCGGCCTTCTTCGGGGGGGAGGACTTCGACTACGTGCGGGGGGAGGCGGCGGAGAGCTACAACCCGGACGGGGTGCGGGTGCTCGAGCGGTTCACCCGGGAGATCGTCTTCGCCAAGCCCGGCGTGTTCTTCGTGCGCGACACCCTGGAGGCCCCGGAGCCCCGGGCCTACTCCCTGCTCTTCCACCTGCCCCAGGGCGGGACCTTCGAGCTCGGGGGCGGCGCGGCCCGCGCGGTGGGGCGGCGGAGCCTTCTCGAGATCCATCCGTTCTCTCCCGGGGGCGTCTCCCTCTCGGCCGCCAGCTACCCCGGGGCGGAGCGGCGCGGGCCCTACCTGGCGGCGACCACGGGCCGCGCCCGACGGGCCTGGGTCACGACGGTGCTGGTGCCGCGGCGGCACGCCCGCCTCCTTGCCAACCCTGGGTTCGAGGACGGCCTGGCCGGCTGGCAGATCCGCAATGCGCAGGGGCAGGGCCCCAACCACGTGCTCGATACCGCCGTCCGCCGCGGCGGGCGCGCGTCGGCCCGCATCGACGGGGCCGGCTACTACTACTCGAGCCGCTTCGCCCTGCCGGCGGGCACGCGGGTGACCGCCCGGTTCTGGGGCCGCAGCACCGCCCCTACGGGGGCGAGCAGCGTGTTCTTCTTCTGGAAGGGGGGGAAGGCGTTTGCCCGCACCCAGGGCCCCGGCCCGACGGCGCCCGAGTGGGCGCGCTACGAGGTGACGGCGACGGTGCCGGAAGGTACCGAGCAGATCAGCCTGGCCCTCCAGTTCTTCGGGCAGGGGCAGTGCTGGTTCGACGAGGTGGAGGTCCGCGCCGAACCCGGCCCGGCCTCCGTGGAGGCAGCCCGGGTGGTACCTCTCGGGGGGGCCGGCGGGCAGGGGGGTGCGGTGGCCGAGGTGGACGGCGTGACGTACCTGCTCCTCTGGGGAGAGGCCGGCGTGCAGCGAAGCGTCGAGGCAGCGGGCCGCCGCTTCGCCACCGATGCGGAGATCGCGGCGGTGACCTTGGGGGCGAACGGCGCCGCGGCCTTTCTCGTCCGGGGCACCCGCGTCGAGATGGACGGGGTTCCCGTGCCCCGCGCCCCGGGGGAGTGGGTCCTCTCCGAGACTCTTCCCCGTCCCCCGTAGTCGCGCGTCGCGCCCGCTTTCTGCCGGCCGACCTCCCACCTCGCGAGCCCGACCGGAGTCGTGGCCTGGCGTGAGAGGGCATGCTATTACCCATTTTCCAGAGAGTGGGTATTTTTTTTCCAATCAATGCCCACTGAAACCCCTGTAGCGCCTGCGAGGGACAAGCCGAAACGGCGCAAGGACGCGTGGGAGCGGGTTCGGAGCCCGCCGGCATGTTTTGTGCTTCTTCCTCTGGCCGACGGCAACGGACGTGCGCGGCGACCCGTTGGGTTCGCGGCCAAACAGGAGGTTTGACCCATGCCCCGATGGCTCACCCTTGGTATTGCCAGCCTGCTGCTGGCCACTGCCCATGTGGGCACCGTTCACTCCACCCCGATCACCGTCGCTCTCGGGTCTGGAATCTCGTTCCAGAACGAGGTGGGCAAGGTATTCACGGCAGAGGACGATGTGACGGAGCTCTTGCGCGAGCTGGACGGGGTGTGGGCTCCGCAGAGGGTGGGAACCGTGGACGCGGACTACTATGCCACGGGGAAGTCTGCAAGGTTTTTCGACGCGGTTTGGCTCCATTTCGATGTCTCTGGCATCGACCGTGAAGGGCTCCAGTCTGCAAGCCTCCGGTTCTATGCGCAGAAGGGAGATTACGTCGACACCTCCTGGAATCAATACGAGGTCTTGTTGGGGGTGAAGAATATGCAGGACGAGGATGCCGTGGCGGTGACGGAGCCCCTGGTCCCGACGACCTGTTCCTTTGCCACCGGACCCGTGCAGTCCTTGGGCGACGGACTGGCCCCCAATCAAACCGTAGGCTGGGTGGAGACCGGCATCGACCTCTCGTGGATGACCTCCGACTCCCTGGACCTCACGCTGCGGCTCTGGAACGTGAGGCTCGATGCCGTGGAGCTGAGGCTGGAGCCAAACGGGGTGCCTCCCGCCGCGGTCGTGCCGGAGCCGGGCACGCTGCTGCTCCTGGGGTCGGGGCTCATCGGCGCGGCGCGGTTCGTTCGGGCCCGGCCCGAAAGGCGGTAGGGGCCGGCGCAGCCACCCACGGCGACCACTCCACCCCATCGAAATCAAGGCGGGGGAGACCATCGACCCGGCCGTCTTCGCTGGGCTGCGCTACTACCTGCGGCTGGGGCTTCCCGTGGCCGAGACCGGAGTCCTGATCTGCGGCGGTCCGCAGGGATGGTGCCAGGGGCCGTTCGTCGTGCGGCCCTGGCACCGCTGCGTGTAGGGGGCCGGCCGCAGGCTCTCGGGGACGCGCGAGGTCATCTCCCTCCACGGCGCTCCCGCCCGACGCCCCGCCACCAGCACCTGCCGGGAGGCACCCACCTGCCAGGGGCCCGAGGGCGGCCGGCGCTCCGACCCCAGCCGTCCGCCAGCGGGCCCGTTGGCTCTATTGCAGCGTGTAACTCACCACCTTGGCCGCCTCCCGGTTGGCGGTGGAGCCCGCGGCGCGGCAGTCGGCCTGCACGTAGTAGGTGCCGGGAGCCTTACCCCCTGTGCTCCAGGTCCACTGGGCGCCGGCGGAGTAGTGCTGCACCACGGTCCAGACGGCCCCTTCCTTGAGCCAGAACCGGTACTCGTAGGTGCCGCCCTCGGGAAGCCCGGCCGCGGTAAAGGTGATCCCGGTGCCCACGGGCTGTGGGCTGGGGAGGCTCGGGGTGAGGGTCACGCCGGTGGCCGGGGTGGTGGGCGCCGCCAGGACATAGGCGACCACCTTGGCCGCCTGCCGGTTCACCGTCGAGCCCACGGCCCGGCAGTCGACCTGGACGTAGTAGGTGCCCTCGGCCTTTCCCGTGGTGCTCCAGGTCCACTGGGCGCTGGCGGAGTAGTGCTGCACCACGGTCCAGGTCGCTCCCTCCTTGAGCCAGAACCGATACTCGTAGGTGCCTCCGTCCGGGAGCCCGGCCGCGGTAAAGGTGATCCCGGTGCCCACGGGCTGTGGGCTGGGGAGGCTCGGGGTGAGGGTGACGCCGGTGGCCGGGGTCGTTGGCGCCGTGAGGGTGTAGGCGACCACCTTGGCCGCTTCCCGGTTCACGGTGGAGCCCACGGCGCGGCAGTCGACCTGGACGTAGTAGGTGCCCGGGGCCTTGCCTACGGTGCTCCAGGTCCACTGGGCGCTGGCGGAGTAGCTCTGCACGACGGCCCAGGTCGCTCCCTCCTTGAGCCAGAACCGGTACTCGTAGCTCCCGCCCTCGGGCAGTCCCGCGGCGGTGAAGAGGACGCTCGTGCCCACCGCCTGGGGGCTCGCCAGGCTCGGGGTGAGGGTGACGCCGGTGGCCGGGGTGGTCGGCGCCGTGAGGGTGTAGGCGACCACCTTGGCCGTCTCCCGGTTCGCCGTGGAGCCCACCCTGCGGGAGTCGACCTGCACGTAGTAGGTGCCCGCCGCCCCACCGGCGGTGCTCCAAGTCCATTGTGTGCTGGGCCCGTAATTCTGCACCACGGTCCAGGTCGCGCCCTCCTTGAGCCAGAACCGGTACTCGTAGGTTCCCCCCGCGGGTTGGGCACCCGCCGTAAACGTCACCGCCGTCCCGACAGCCTGGGGGCTCGGCAGCGACGGCGTCAGGCCCACGGCCTTGGCCGGCGGGCAGTAGTCCAGCCCCCCATACATCAAGCAGGCGGCGGACATGGAAGCGTCCGTATCGTCCGGATCCACGTTGGCAGCGAGGTCGTCGCCGTCCTCATTGGGGACCGAGCTGTAATCGAAGCCGGGCCCCTCCCAGCCCACGAACACCGCCATGGACCGCTCGCTTACCAGGCTCCAGTTGGACGTATTGCGCACCTGGAGCCGAAGCATCAGCGGCTCGTCGGGGAGGGACGTGGGAGAGAAACTCCAGACGGGCCTGTTGAGCAAGCCGGAGTTGTACACTTCGTCAACACTGCCGTCGCCGGTCTGATCGGTCAGCCGGAGAAAGCTCGCCATGTACCACACGGGCCGCCCTGCCTGCACTGGAGCCCAGGTAAGACGCAGGTTGTCGTTGGATTCGACGCTCACATTGAAGGTCCGATAATCCGGGACCGGCACGGGGGAGGGCTCGGGCTGGTAATCATAGAGGACCCGCTGTCCATTCGCGTCCTGCAGGACAAACGTGAACAGCCCGGCGGCCGGGGGAATGCTGTCCAGTCGGCAATGGTAGCCCATGCCGCTGACGGTGTCCTCGAGGTACCGACACAGCGGATCTGCCTCGATATCCGCAAGGGAGAGGTGGAACCCCCCGGGTCCGCTCACCCAGAGATTCTCGATGGGCGAGGTGGCAAAGTTGTCGACGAGGTCGAACCAGAGGTCCGTGAAATACCTTCCGTCGGGATTCACGCGATGGCGAACCTGCGAACCCGCCAGATCTCGGACCCCCGTGTAGGGTTGGATTGCCAGGGGCACAAACGGCCCATGGCGTCGATTTCTCACGGTCTGGTAGTTCTCCGAGTCGTGGACTTCCACCCGCCACTCCAGCCCGGAGCGGCCCTGGAGCAAGGCGGGGTCCAGGTCCACGAGCGCCTGGCTCCGCCGGGTTGTGATCGACAGCCAGCCGGAGTCGTCTTTCAGCATCACGCGATAGTAGAGGGTATCGGCCCGGTCCACCCCGGTCCAACTGAGGCGGATCGCCCCCCAGGGGGTCTCCTCCGCCTGCCAGGTTGCCGCATCTAAGGCCGGGTAGATCACCGCCTCGGTCAGCTGGGCGTACGCGAACTGCTCCACCGGCCCCGCCCCCACCGTCTCCGACACGATGCGAAACGTGTACAAGCCCGGAATGCAGGACCCCTGGACCATCCGGAGGAACTCGTTGAATTGGGGGTCGTAATCTGTTGGGAGGTCGAAGGTCGTGGAAAAGCCTGCAGGACCGGTTACTTCGATCAGGGACACGGTTGGCGCGTTGTGCACCATGAGAGAGAACCCGGTCCCTACCTCCCCGTCAAAGGAAACTCGGTGGTTGACGGCGGCGGACTGCACCAGCTGCAGACGCGGGTCGTAGTGGCCCGGATCCGGGGTGAAGTCGATCCAAGGGCTGTGGGAACGGTTGAAGAGCTGCTCGAAAGTGGGACTGTCGAACACCTCGATGCGCACCCGATAGGCGGCTCCATCTGTGAGGAGTCCGGCCGGCACATCCTCGGTCGTCGCCTGTCGGCGGCTGCCGGTGTAGACGGGCACGTCGGCGTCATCGACGATCCGCAGCCGGTACCAGTAGGTGCGCGCTTCCGGCGCCAGGGTCCAGTGGACTCGATACCCACCATCTGCCATCCGCCGGAGTTGCAGCGTTGCCGGATCGAGGACAGGAAGGGCCCGACTTCCCTCGTGGAGGTCGACCTGGGTGACCGAACTGGCGTCGGCACCCGTGACCGTGAAGGTGTAATGACCCTCCTCCAGCAAGGGGAACCATTGGAACGCCGAGAGGGTTCCGCCCAGCCAGGGGCTGATATCCTCGTCGGTAAACGTGTAGTGGAAGCCGCCGGGCCCGCTCACGGCCACGGTCCGGCCGTCGAGGCCGTTCCCGGTATCCGGCAGCCCGACGTCGAGACCGTCCATCTCGCTGCCGTCCCACAGGGTGTAATGGGTCACTCCGGCCCAACTGAACGAGACACCCTCTTGCGCGCCGCTCGGGGAAACAATCCCAAGAACCAGAAGAACGGCAAGAGTCCAACCCCAGAAGCCGCGCCTTCTCATGACATCCTCCTTTCGCTCCACACCACACCCAACCCCCGATCAGACCCCTATCTGAACGGGCCCGTGGGTGAATCTGCACCCGACACTGCGGGAACACCGGAATGGGATCCGGATGGCGATGACCGGGCCGGGAACCGCCAACGGGTCAAAGGAGGGTACAGCGGCGGCGGACACAAAAAGGTCACACGGCGAGAAATCGAACCCTGGAGCGCCTCTGCAACGAGCCGCCGCAGCTCAGAGCTGCGGTTCCCGTTTCTGGCCGAGCTGTGCTGCGCACGCCGCCAACCGGCGTTGGACGTCGTTCGAGGCCTCGACCTCCAGGGCCTTGCGGTAGAGCGCGGCCGCCGACTCCGTGCGGCCGCAGCGCTCGAGGACTTGCCCCGAGCTTTTCACCGCGTGCAGGAAGCGGCTGCGCAGGCCCTCCCGGCGGTGAAAGCTCCAGGGCTGATCGGCGTCCTCGGCGAGAAAGGAACCGCGGTACAAGCCCATCACCTTGATGATGCGGTGCTCCCGGTCGGAGCTTGCCTGAGAAGCCTCCCGGGACGATTTCTCGGCCAGGTCGAGAACGCGCTCGAGTGCCCACACGTCGACCCAGACATGGTGATCGTCGAGAGTCAGGCGGCCACCTCGGAGACGGAGCGCCTCGGGCACGCCGAGGAGCTTTCGGAGGCGGTAGAGGGTCGTCGCGAAAGAACGGTGGGCAAGATCGCCGTCGGCGTCCGGCCAGAGCGCGTCGAGGAGCTGCCACTCCTGCACGTCGCGGCCGCCCAGGGCAATGAGTGCCTTGAGCAGATACAGCGTCTTGCGGCGCCAGTCGGGAGCGGAGCGCAGCGAACGGCCGTCCACCACGACGTCGAAGCGTCCCAGCGTGAAGATCCGCACGCCCCACGGCCACTCCTCCAGGTGGAGGGGAGGCGTGCGGGGGACGAGATGGCGGCGCCGGACGAACTCCTGTACGTATTCGACCTCGATGCCCGCCTCGAGCGCTTTGACACAGAGGTCCGTGACTCGATCGGGCTGCCACCACGCAAGGACGAACCAAGAGTTCTCCCGACCGAGGCGCAGCGTTTCCCGAAGACGATCTCTGCCCAGCGCCGGCTCTCCCCTGCGGAAGGCGAGATGCGCTCGGTAGAAACCGCAGACGAATTCGAGGTAGGGAGTCTTGGCCGCACGGGCGAGCTCGTGGGCGGCTTCGAGACGCCGCGTCGCCTCCTCGTGCTCTCCCCTCTCCGTGAGCAGATGTCCCACGGCGGTCGAGCACAGACACAACGAGAACGGGAAACCGCTGCGATCGGCGAGCTCCAGAGCGCTGGCGGCCAACTCCATTGCAGTGCTGAAGTTTCCTCTTGCCCCGTCGTCGAGGGCGCGCAGGTACTGGTAGCGCGCGACGTCGTTGAGGCGATGGGAAGGGATCTCCCGGGCCATTCGGTCCAACAACTCTGTCGCGGTCCGATGGTCTCCTCGAGTCACGGCGTCCCAGGTTCCCACTGCGCAGAAGGTGGAGTTGAACACGGGGATTCCGGCGGTCGCTGCGCGTTCCAGCCCCTGCCTGACCATGTCGATCGCGGGGCCGGGAGATCCTGCCAGCCAGTGATACGCGACCTCGTGGGCCAGCCACTCGAGCACCAGGAAGGGGGGCGTGGTGTCGAGCTTCACCAAGGGGCGGAGCAGAGCGACGAGACGTGCCGCTTTGGAGAATTCCCCGGAGTAAGTGTAGTGGAGCAGCAGCCGGGCGCCGGCTGCGACCCGGCGGGCGGGCGCCCCGCCCTCTTGCACCAACTCTTCCACCCGCTCCGTCCAGTGCGGCAACTGCGGGTGATGTCGCTGCCGGAACATCAGGGCGGAGAAGATCGCCAAAGCCAGGTCGGCATCCAGTTGGCGGGGCAGCGTGTGGGCAGAACCCGGAAGGATGGCAAGGATCTCCTCGATCCAGGGGTCCAGGGACTGGAAATCGTGGAACTCGGCCACGTAGGTGGTGACGAGGTGAATCCAGGCGCGGGCGTAGCCCTGGAGCTCGCCCTCCGCCCTGAAGCGAGCGAGCGCTCGGGTGAGGTGGCGCCGGCTCGCTACCATGTCGTACGGCACCTGGGCGACGCCCTCCCAGTAGGAAAGCCAGGGGTCGTCGTGGACGATCTCGGCCGGGAGATCGTGCAGCCACTTGGTCAGCACGAGGTGACGGGCCTGTTCCACCAGTTTCGGGGCCTGGTGCAGGATCACCCGGGCGAGGTCCGACCACGCGCTGGCCTGAACCAATAGCGGCACCGCATCTTCCTCACGGCCGCCTTCGTGCAGCAGCGCTGCCGCCTGGCGCTGCAGGGCCGTCAACGCGGCCGCGGAGAACGTCTGCATCGACCGCCGCAGGAGGAACTCGCGAAACAGGAAGTGGTACTGGTACACGGGTTGGTCAAGGAGGCGCTCTTCGGTGAAGTGGTTGTTCCGGTGCAGGGCCGACAGGATTTGCTCCGCGGAGGGATTTCCGGTGAGCTGCTGCGCCCACGCCGCCGTCAGGTCTGGCAGCCACGCGGTCTTCAGCAGGAACTCTCGGATCGTTTCGTCGAGGCGATCGAGGATCTCGCTCGCGAAGTAGTCGAACACCTGCTCCTGACCGGAGAACGCGTGCCGCCGGACGAGGAATCCGTGACGCCGTGCGTCTTCCAGGATGAGCAGCAGCCCGGCCGTCCAGCCGTCCACGATCTCGTGGAGGTGGTCGATGTCGCGGTCCGACGCGCCCGAAAGTCCATGGCTTGCGGCGATCTGCCCGACCTCCTCGCGCGTCAGGCGCAGCTCCTCCCACCCGAGCACGTCCATTTGGCGCTGGGCACGCAAGGCCGCATAGGCAGGGGGCGGGTCGCTTCGGCTCAACAGCACCAGCCGGGCTCCCACGGGGAGGCGGGTGAGCGCCTCGAGCAGGGCGGCGTGCATGGGCGCGCCGGGGGAAACCTTGTGTAGTTTGTCGAGGACCAGGAGGAAGGCGGCGGGGAGGCGCTCGAAGAGGCACGCAAAGAACTGGCGGCTGAACTCGGCGACGCCGAAAGCGTTCTGCTGGGAAAAGGACGGCAGGGGCGGGGAGGTCGCGGGCGCCGCTCGTTCTCCCGCGAGGCGCCCATAGTGGAAGAAGGTGGCGAGGTCTTCGTCACCCCCGTCCACCTGGTACCAGAAAACCGGCCGCCTCCTGTCCTCGAGGTAGGAACTGACGAGAGTGGTCTTTCCGGAGCCCGCGGGCCCGGAGATCCAGAGGACCGCCGGGTCAGGTCCGCCGTCCAGGCGCTCGAAGAGACGGCGCCGCGGCAGCCGGCCGGTAGCCGTCGGGGGAGTGGTCTTTGCCAATCCCACGGACACGAATCCCATCGCACAACACCCCCGGATGTCGCAACTGCCCAGCCGCATGGGGCTCGGCAAGAGCCGCCCGCGCGGACATGCTACTGCAACCTCCCGACAAGGGAAGAGGAGGCGACGCTCGCCCGGCTCAGCGAGACCCTACTGGCGTCCGTCCTGGACTGGGCCGGGGCTGCGCGTCAATGGGGTCGGCGCGACATGGTGTCGAACCATTCTCCGTGGAGTGCAGATTGCTGTAGAGGGCCAGCGTCAGCGGGAAGTCGCGGGTCGCCCAAAATCGGCGTTTCGTGAATTGTGAAGGCCTTGTTACGGCCTGGCTCTCGGGCCTTCGATCGGGGACGGCGGGGCGGAAGGGGGTGCGGGGCGGAGCGCTTCCTCCAGGGCGGCCAGGAGGTCGGCCATGCGGTAGGGCTTGCGGACGCGGGCACGGAAGCCGTAGCGCTCGTGCTCGGCCATGGCGGGGTCGTTGGAGTAGCCGCTCGAGACGACCGCCCGCACGTCCGGATCCAGCTCCCGCAGGCGTTCGAGGGTCTCGAGTCCGCCCATCTTGCCGGGCACGGTAAGGTCGAGCACCACGGCCGCGAAGGGGTCTGCGGTGTCCCGGGCGCGGGCGTAGGCCGCCACGGCCTCTTCCCCCGATGGGGCTGTCTCCACAGCGAATCCCTCCTGCTGCAGGATGGCTGCGGCCACATCGCGGATCATGGCTTCGTCGTCCATCACGAGCACCCGGCGGTGGGGGGGCGGCGGGGGCGCAGGGGCATGCACCGGTTCCGGCTCGGCTCCCTCGCCGGCGGGCGCCGAGGTGCCGGCGGCGGGAAGGTAGACGCGAAAGGTCGCCCCGGCGCCGGGTTCGGACGCGACCGTCAGGTGCCCGCCGTGGCGGCGCACCACCGAGTAGGCCGTGGCGAGGCCCAGGCCGGTGCCCCCCGGCTTGGTGGTGAAGTAGGGGTCGAAGATCCGCTCCAGATCCGCCGGCGGGATCCCGCAGCCTTCGTCTCGAACGCCGATGCAGACGTAGCGGCCGGCGGCCCCGGGCAGGTCGCCGCCGCCGGCTTCCACGTTTTCACCCGAGACGGTGACCGTGCCGCCCTCGCCCATGGCCTGGGCGGCGTTGATCACCAGGTTGCTGACGACCTGGCCGATCTGGCCCGCGTCCACCGGCGCGGGCCACAGGTCGTCGGGAAGCGCAAACTCGCAGCGCGCGCTGGCCCCGCTCAGGGCAAAGGCCGCGGCCTCGCGCACGAGCTCCCCCAGGCGGGCCGCCTTGCGCACCGGGGCGCCGCCCTTGGAAAAGGTCAGGAGTTGCTGGGTGAGGGCCTGGGCCCGAAGGGACGCCTTCTCCACCTCTTGGAGGCGCGTGCGCACCGGCTCGGCGTCGTGCAGGCCGGCCTGGGCGAGCGACACGTTGGCCAGGATGCCCGTGAGCAGGTTGTTGAAGTCGTGGGCGATGCCGCCCGCCAAGAGGCCCACCGACTCGAGCTTCTGGGCGCGCAGGAGCTCCTCCTCGGCCTTCCGGCGGCCCACGTGCTGCCACAGGCCGTGGAGGAGCAGCCCCAGGTGGTGCGCGTCCGCCTCCCGGTAGTCTCCCCCCTTGCCGGCCATGACGGCGAGCCCTGCCAGCCGGTCCTGGTCCAGGAGGGGTACGCACAGCAGCGGCTGCGGCCCGGTGCGGAACGTGGGGGCCCGGGACCGCACCGCGGCGGACCAGGGGGCGTCGTCTCGGGTCGGCTCCTCCCGACAGGGGTCCGGGAGCAGGGCGGCGCCCCGGGCCGGGGCGCGGTGGGCGCAGGGGGTGAAGCGCCGGGCGCCGTTCTCCACCAGGGCCACGAAGCCGGCGGTGCTGCCCGTGAGCTCCAGGGCCCGGTCCAGCGCGAACTCGGCGATGCAGCGAGGGGGTGCGCTGGCCATGCGGCTCAAGTCCAGCAGGGCCCGCAGGCGGCTCTCGTCGAGCCGGAGGGCTTCTTCGGTGCGGCGGCGCTCGGCGATCTCGGCCTCGAGCTCCACGTTGGCCTCCTGGAGACGCTCGTACTGGTCTCGCAGGGCCGCGCTCATGGCGTTGAAGTGGTCGGCGAGCTCGGCAAACTCGGGGGTGCCCTCCGCCGAGACGGTGTGTCCGACCTCGCCCGAGGCCAGCACCCGCGTGGCTTCCACCAGCCGCCGCACCGGTCGGGTGACGGACCGGGTGAGGTGCAGGGCGGCCAGGAGCCCCAGGAGCAGCACGGCCACCCCGGTGGCGGCGATGACGGGTTTGACCCGGTGGATGCGCTCGGTGGCGGCCAGGGTCGTCTGGTCGAGGCGGCGGCTGGCCTCCCGCGCCATCTCTTCGCCCACCGCGAGGATCTGGTCCCCGATGCCTGCCGCGGCGAGCTGGAGGTTGTGCATGCGCTCCCGGTTGGCCCGGGCGGTGATGAAGTAGCTCAGGGCCTCCTGGTAGTGCTCGATCAGGCCTTCCATCGCATCGAGCCGGCGCAGGGTCTCGGCCTCGTGATGGCACGATCGGCACTGGGAAGCCGTTTGCTCCAGGCGCAGGACGTTGGCTACCATCGCGTCCAGGTCGCGGGCGCGGGGGGTGTGGAGGGCGTGAAGGTCGGCCTGCACGCCCTGGACCTCGATGATCAGGGAGCTGCGCAGGCTCTCGACCTTGTGCATCCCCAGGAGCTCTTCCAGCTCCGCGGTGGCCCGGGTGACATAGACGGCCGCCGGGAGGCCCCCCAGGGCGGCGGCCGCCAGGAGGGCGAGGAAGGAGAGCAGGATCTTGCGGCCCATGGGGGGGTCAGTCGTTGAGGTACTGGTAGGTGTCGAGGTCGATGCCGGCCACCTCGGCCAGCTCGAACACCGGCCGGTAGTCGGCCTCGGTGGTCTCCACGAACTCCCGGGCCCCGAAGGCTTTCAGCACGGCCCGGCCCTTGGGGTCGGACGCCATGGCGAGAAGGGCCGCCTTGAGCGCACCCTTCACTTCGGCGGGAAGTTCGCGGCGAAGCCCCAGGGCGTTGGAGGGGAAGTCGGAGGAGACCGCCAGGACGGCGAGCTCCCGGGCCACCCGGGGCTCCCGGGCAGCCATGGCGTCGTAGACCGTGTTCTTGGCGCACCCGGCGTCGGCGCGGCGGTCCAGGACGGCGGCGATGGCGGCGTCGTGGCTCCCGGCGAAGAAGGCCTCGCCGAAGTGCCGCTCCGGGTCCGCCACGCCGTGCTTCCGGAGGTAGGCCACGGGAAACAGGTACCCGGCCGAGGTGGCCCGGTCCACGAAGGCCATGGTGCGCCCCTTCAGGTCGGCCGCCGAGGCCAGGCCGCCGTCGCGGCGCACGAACAGGTACCCCCGGTAGGACGAGGAGCCGTCGGCGTCCACGGGGCGGGCCAGGGGCTCCATGCCGGCCCTGCGGATGGCGAGGGCGCCGGTGAAGCTGCCCCAGAACGCGCCGTCCATTGCCTCGTCGGCGAGGCTCTCGAGGATGTTCCCATACCGGGGGAGGATCCGGAACCGGATGGCGACGCCGGTCCTGCGCTCCAGGTACTGCCCGAGCGGCTCGTAGCGCTGGAGCTGCTTGAAGACGTTCTGTTCGGGCAGCAGGCCGATGTGGAGCTCTCGGGCGCCCACTGCGGCCGCCGCCGCGAGCACCCAGCACACTGCCAGCACGTACTTCATGGAACCGCTCCGGGGCATGGGAAGACGGGGCTCGCAGCCCTACCGGCCGCAAACCCCTCGCTTGCAGCCGTATCGGGAGAAACCGGGGGAAGCTTGAGGGAACGCACTCCCCGAAGGGGCCGGTGTGGGCCGCCTGCGGCGGCTGTTCCCGGTGTCGGCGGCCACAGGCCGC
>JBFLZB010000081.1 GCA_040756475.1 Thermodesulfobacteriota bacterium | reverse complement strand
GCACGCCTTCGGGACGCCGGCCGTGCTCGGGGGCGCCCTGGGGGCGACGGCGCCCGTGCGCTGGGCGCTCGCCGCCGCGCTGATCCTGCCCCTGGCCTTTGCCCTGGGGCTGGGATTTCCCGCGGGCATGGCGCTGCTCGGGCGCACGAGCCGCGAGATCCTCCCCTGGGCCTGGGGGGTGAACGGCGCGGCCAGCGTGCTGGGCTCCCTGGGGGCGGTGCTGATGGCCATGGCCTTCGGCTACACCGCCACCCTTTCGGCAGGGGCGGTTCTCTACCTGGGAGCCGCCGCGACCCTGGCCGCCTTCCCCCGGGAGGGGGCTCCGTGAAGTTGCCGGCCGGGGCCGCGCCGCTGCTGGGGGTCCTGCTCCTGGCGGGGCTCTTCGCGGCGTCCTGTGCCCGGCCGGGAGCACCGGGGCGCGTGGAGGGAGGGGTGACCTGGGAGGGACAGGAGGTGGCCTCCGCACTGGTGCAGGCGTTCCTGCGCCCCGAGCAGGACCCCACGACGCCCCCCGCGGGCGAGGCGGCCACCGGCGAGGATGGGCGGTATGTCCTCGAGCTTTCCCCCGGCCGCTACTGGATCTGGGCCCGAGCGGCGGTCCCCGGCCCGGGGCGGGAGGTTCGCCTGGTGGGGCAGGCCGACGGCAACCCCGTCACGGTGCCGGAGGGCGCCCGGGTGCGCGCCGACGTGGCCCTCCACGACCCCTCGGGCTTTTCCCGCGCGGCAGGGCCCGCCGGTACGGGAGCGGAGGGAGAGGTGGAGGGCGCGCCCCCCGGGCAGGTGACCGTGTATGCCTACCCCGGGACGTGGGAGCGCCCGGTGGGGCCGGGGTTTGCGGCGGCATCGACCCCGGACGAGGGGGGGCGGTTTCGCCTGGACCTTCCTCCCGGCGCCTACACCCTGGCGGCCCGGCACCGGGCGTCGGGCCGCGACTTCGGCGCGCCGACGGAGGGCGACGTCGTGGCGTCCGCTCCGGTGGAGGTCCGCCCGGGCGCCTACGCCCAGGCGGGCACCCTCTCGCTGCGGCCCGTAGACCCCCAGGTGCTGCGGGGCCAGGTGCCCGGTACGCCGCCCACCGGCACCGCCGTTGCCGGCCGCATCGTGGATGCCCGGGGAGGAGCCGCGGCGGGGGTCCGGGTACTGGCCTTCACCGACGGACGGATGTCGGGGAAGCCCGCCGCCCTGAGCGCCCCTAGCGGGCCCGACGGTGCCTTCGTGGTGCACCTTCCGGGCGCCGGTGCCTACTTCCTGGGGGCCCGGTCTCGGCTGGGCGGACCGGCGGAGCCCGGGGAGCGGGTGGGGGCCTTCCGGGGGGCGGACGGCTCTGGGGTGAGGGTGGCAGGGGGCGAGGAGCGCGGGGGGGTGACCATCGTCGTGGAGGAAGTATGGTGAAGCAAACCCACAGCGGCGGCGCCCTGCGCCGCCTGGTAGCGGCCGCTGGTGCGGCGCTTCTCGTCCTGGGGGCGGCCTGGCTGGAAGCGGCCGCGCAGCAGGGCATCCGCGGTCGGGCCGCCCGGGGGGGCACCCTGGTGGAGGGAGTCTCGGTTGCGGCCTATCCGTACCGGCCGGGCAGCTTCGGCCCCCTCACCGGCGACGCGCCCCTGGCGCGGGCCGCCACGGCCACCGACGGCACCTACGCCATCCCGCTGCCTCCGGGGCGCTACGTGGTGGAGGCGCTGCGGAAGCAGCCGGGCAACGCGGGGTCTCGGCCGGAGACCGGGGACCTCCAGTGCCTCTACTCCGGGTCCCCCGTCACCGTCTCCCCCGGAGCGTGGACGGCCGTGGGCCTGAACCTCGTGGAGGTTGCCCCGGAAGAGCGGCGGCCCGCCGAGCGAAGCACGGTTTCCGGCGCCGTTACCCTGGGCGGGGCCCCCGCGGAGAAGGTCTACCTCTACGCCTATGCCGGGGCGGAGGGCGCCTTCCGGGGCCCGGCGTACCTGCTCCAGCCCGTGGCCTCGGGCGCCTTCTCCGTGCGCCTGCCGCCCGGCACCTACCACCTGGTGGCCCGCAAGCGGGTGCGGGGGGGCGCCTACGGACCCATCGAGATCGGGGACTTCTTCAACTTCTACCCCCGAAACCCCGTGACCGTAGCCCAGGGGGACGAGGTGGTCGTCGAGATCCCCCTGGTGGAGCGCCTGAGCCAGCTCGAGGAAGACCCCAAGGCCTTCCACGGGAGGCGGGTGCGGGTGGTGACGGCAGCGGGCGAGGGGGCCAAGGGGTATCATGTGCTCGCCTATGCCAATCCCTTGCGGTCCGGGCCCCCCCTGGCTGTCTCGGCCCCCACGGACCCCGAGGGCTGGACGCTTCTTCCGGTCGCGCCGGACCAGGCGCTCTTCCTGCGAGCACGGCGATCCCTGGGGGGGCCCGTGGAGGAGGGGGAGAGCTTTGCCGACGGGGAGCTGTCCGGGGCGGCTGGAGCGGAGCCGGTGCTGGCCCTGGGGGGCGTGCGGTGAGGTCTTCGGGGATGGCTCCCCTTCTTGGGGCCCTGTTGCTGGCGGCGGCCTGCGCGGGCCCGTCGGCCCGGCTCGGGGGCCGCGTCATGGCCCATGGCGAGCCCGTGGCGGGGGCGGTGGTCGCCCTGGAGGCGCGGGAGGGGCGCATCCTCCAGGAGGCCGAGACCGACGCCGACGGCGTGTACCGCTTCCCTCCCGTCTCCCCCGGGGAATACCGGCTCACGGCCTCGGCACGGCGCGACGGGCACGTCTGGGGGGCCCTGTCCGGCAAGAACCCGGTGCAGCTGGCCCCGGGGAGCGACGCCTGGATCGGTCTCCAGGCCGTGCCCCGGGACACCCCCGCGATGCGCGATCTCCCCGGCGGGTCCACCGGATTCGGCGCCCTGGGGGGCGTGGTGCGGTTCGAGGGGGCGGCCGTGGAGGGGGCGGTGGTCAGCCTCTACCTGGACGAGGACGAAGGGCTGCGGGGCCCGGGCTTCCGCCAGTCGCCTCCCACGGGTCGCGACGGGGCGTACGCCCTGGAGGAGGTGCCGGAAGGCCGCTACTTCGTGGTGGCCCGCCGGCGCCAGGCGGGCGGGGGCTTCGGGCCGGTGCGGGAGGGGGACCTCTACGGGACGGTGCTGGCAAGCCCCGTGGCGGTGGAGGAGCGCCGTGAGACCGCGGTGGACGTGCATCTGGTGCGCAAGGAGCGCGACGACGATCCCAACGCCGAGCTCCTGGCCCGCAGCGGCACCGGCCTGCGCGGCACCGTGCGCGACCCCGAGGGGCGCCCCGTGGCGGGGGTCTACGTGTTCGCCTACCGCAGTCGGATCGTGGGGCACGGCATGCCCGACTTCCTCACCCTGCCCACGGGGCCCGACGGCGCCTTCGCCCTCTCCCTGGGCACCGGCGGGCTCTTTTACGTGGGGGCCCGGGAGCGCAGCGGGGGCTCGCCGGCCCCGGGGGAGCACTTCGGTTTCTACGAGGGGTCTCCCGACCACGGCATCGCCGTCCCGCGGGGGCGCGTGGTGGAGGGGATCGAGATCGTGGTGCGCCGGGTGCTGGAATGAGGTCCCGGCGGGGCTTCGGGCTCGCGGCGCCGGGGCTCGTCCTGGGGCTTCTCCTGGGCTGCGCCGGTCCCCCCGGGGTCCCTATCGCTCCGGACGATCTGCACCGCATGCCGATCCGCTCCATCTCGGGGGAGGAGGTCTGGGAGGGGGAGGTGGTGGTGGACCGGATCGTCGTGGTGCGGGCCGGGGGGCACCTGGTGATCCGCCCGGGAACCCGGGTCCTCTTCCGGCGCGTCGACTGGGACGGCGACGGCATCGGCGACGCCGAGCTCACCGCCGAGGGGCGCCTCACCGCCCGGGGCACGCCGCAGGCGCCGATCCTCTTTGCTTCCGCCGAGGCCGACCCCCGGCCCGCCGACTGGAAGTATGTGATGGTGAACTTCTCCCCCGGGGCCGAGCTCGCCTACGCGCGGGTCTCCCACGCCTTCAGCGGCCTCCAGGTCCACTACAGCCCCGCCCGGGTGGAGCGCTGCGAGTTCACCCGCAACGTGGACGGGGTGCGCTTCTCCACCGCGCGCCTCGAGGTGGAGGGGTGCTGGATCCACGGGAACACCCACGGCGTGCGGTTCGAGGAGCGGGGCCACCCGGCCCGCCTGGTGGGCAACGAGATCTCGGACAACGAGGTGGGGGTCTTCGCGGTCACCCAGAGCCGGGGGGGAACGCTCATCCAGGGCAACAACCTCCGAAACAACGCCACCGCCGTGAAGCTGGGGTGGGAGCAGCCCCACGACCTGGCCTTCCCGGGCAACCACTGGGGCCCTGCCCAGGAGGCAGCGGTCCTGAGCCGGGTGCTGGACGGCCGGGCGGACCCGGGGCTCGGCCGGGTGAGCCTGGCACCCCTGCTCCCGTCGCCCGCTCCGGTAGAGGTGCCCCCCTTTTCCGCCCCACCGGACTGGCCGTCGCCGTAAGCGGGCCCCGGAGCCGGCTCAGGCGGCCGCGGCCCCTTGGGGTTGCTTCCCGTCTCCCGAAACCGGCAGCCGCACCGTGAAGGTCGTCCCCTTGCCGGGCTCGCTCTCCAGCTCGATCTTTCCCCCGTGGTTCTCCACGATGCCGTAGGAAACCGCAAGGCCCAGGCCCGTTCCGCGCTCCTTGGTGGTGAAGAAGGGGTCGAAGATCCGGCGCTGGTGCTCGGCGGGGATGCCCGTTCCGGTGTCGGCGATCGCCACCGTGAGCTGGGGTCCCGCGGCCCGGGTGGTGAGGGTCAGCGTGCCCCCACCGGGCATGGCCTGGGCCGCGTTGAGCAGCATGTTGATGAAGACCTGCTCGATCTGGTGGGGGTCCACCATGGCCGGGGGCAGCGGCTCCTGGTAGTCCCTTACGATCCTCACGTCGTGGAAGATGGACTGGGTGCCGATGAGGGCCAGGCTCTGCTCCATCACGTGGTTGAGGTCGGCGGGGACCATCTGGGGCGCGGTCTCCCGGGAAAAATCCAGCAGGCCCTTGACGATGCGCGCGCACCGCTTGGTTTCGTGCACGATGGTCCCCAGGTCTTCCTGGACCTCGGGGTCGAGGTTCCCCTCCTTCTCCATCAGGGACGCCAGCACCAGGACCCCGGTGAGGGGGTTGTTGAGCTCGTGGGCGATGCCTGCCACGATCTCTCCCAGGGAGGCAAGCTTCTCCGAGCGGATGAGCTGGGCCTGCATGCGTTGGAGCTCTTCGGTGCGCTGCTCGACCTTGGTCTCCAGGGTCCGCCCCCAGGTCTGGAGTTCGTCCCGAGCGGTCTTGAGGTTGACCGTCATGGCGTTGAAGGACTGGGCCAGGTGGCCGATCTCGTCGTCGGTCGTGACGGCGACCTGCTCTCCCAGGTTGAGCTCGCCCACCTTGCGGGTGTGGCGCAGGATTTCCCGGATGGGCCGGGTTACGAGGATGCGCACCAGCAGCGTCAGGGAGACGCCGGCCGCCAGGAGCATGGCCAGGGTCAGCGCCATGAGGCGGTGGGTGTACTTGAGGGTCTGTACCCGGAACCGCTGCAGGGAGACCGCCGTGTCGAGCACCCCCAGGATGTCCTGGTCCGGCGGGTGGAAGTGACACGCGGCCGTCGCGCAGCTGGGCTGGTTGTAGATGGCCTTGGTAATGCCCAGGACCTCCTCCCCAACCGCGTTCCGGAAGACCCGGCTTCGGCTCATGGAGGAGACTTCGGTCAGGGGCAGGGCCCCGGCGTGGCACATGTCGCAGGCGGCGGCGGTCTTGTCCAGGTTTGCGCCGATCTCGGCCCGATTGGTGGAGAAGATGATCTGCCCGTCCTTGGTGATCATCCGGATGTGCTCGATGCCGTGCTGGGTTCCCGCCTCCTGGATCATCTGATAGACCCGTTTGCGGTCGTTTTCGAGCATCTGGTAGTAGGTGGTCTTGATGATCGTCTCGCTGATGTTGTCGGCCTCGGAAACGGCCGCTTCGTGGAGGATCTCGCGCGTGGCCTCGAGGTTGAGGTAGGCAAACGGCGCCATGACGGCAAGCAGGAGCAGGCTTACCGCGAAGATGAACTTGGCGATGAGGCTCACGGGGAGCTCTTTCGGGAGGGAGACCGGGGGGAAGGGCCGCCGAGGAGGGGCGACACTCAGCCCTCCCGGTCGCGGGCCGAGATGTTGAGCTTCTTGAGCATGGCCTGGAAGTTGGGGCGCAGCATCCCGGTGGCCTCGGCCGCGCGGGTGACGTTCCACTGGTTCTTTCGCAGGGCTTCCAGCACGAAGGCCCGCTCGACCGGCACGACCGCCTGTTCCCGCACCCGCTGCTTTCGGTACTTGAGCTCTTCAACGGTCTGGGGCGCCGCCGGCCGGTCCTCGACCCCGGAAGGGTCGTGCAGCTCCAGATCCTCGCGGCGAATCTGTTCTCCGGAGCACAGGACCGCGGCGCGCTCCACCACGTTTTCGAGCTCCCGCACGTTTCCGTGGAAGGTATAGGCCTCGAGGACGGCCAAGGCCTCGGGATTGAACCCTTCTATGCGCTTTCCCAGCTCGTCGGAGCACTTGCGCAGGAAGAAGTGGGCCAGCAGGGGCACGTCCCCACCCCGATCCCGCAGGGGCGGGAGGACGATGGGGATGATGTTGAGACGAAAGTACAAGTCTTCGCGAAAATGGCCGGAGGTCACCATGGCCTTCAGGTCCCGGTTGGTGGCGGTCACGAGGCGAATGTCGATGGGAACGGGCTGGGTGCCCCCGATGGGGGTGATCTCGCGCTCCTGGAGCACCCGCAGGAGCTTCGCCTGGACGGTGAGGCTGATGTTGGAGACCTCGTCGAGGAACAGGGTGCCTCCGTCCGCCACCTTGAAGAGCCCCACCTTGGTCCGAATGGCCCCGGTGAACGAGCCCTTCACGTGCCCGAAAAGCTCGCTCTCCAAGAGGTTTTCGGCCAGGGAGGTACAGTCCACCGCCACGAAGGGTCGGCTCTTCCGGTGGCTGTGGTCGTGGATGGCCCTGGCCACGAGCTCCTTGCCGGTGCCGCTCTCGCCCTGGATGAGCACCGTGCTGTCGGTGGGCGCCACCTGCCGGATGCGGCGGTAGACCTCCTGCATGGCCGGACTGCTGCCGATGATCCCGCCGAAGCCCGCAACGTCCTCTCCGGCCGCCGGCTGCGCTGGTTTCGTCCGAGAAAGGGCCTGTAGGACCTTGTCCCGGATCTCTTCCGGGGTAAAGGGCTTGGAGACATAGTCCAGCGCGCCGCACTTCATGGCCTCCACCGCCGTATCGACGGTGGAGTATCCCGTAACCAGGATCACCGGCACTTCCGGCTGGAGCACCTTGATCGCGCGGAGCACCTCGATGCCGTTCATGCCGGGCATCTTCAGGTCGGTGACGACGAGGTCGAAGGGGGTCTGCTGCAACACCTCCAGGGCCAGATGCCCCGAAGGCGCGGTCTCCACCTGGACGTCGGACCTGGCGAAGATCCGACAGAAGCTCTTGCGGACGACAGCCTCGTCGTCCACCACGAGAATCCTCTTCCCCATGACTCTCCCCGCAAGGCAAGGCGTCCCGCTACCGGAGCGCCATATGGAAGGGGCGTCTCCGGGGTTCCCCCCACCCACACACGGGTGTCCGGAGTCTGACCCAAGTGCGCCGTGCCGCCCCACGTATCGTCGTTCGCGAACCCGGCGGTCCGAGCGGGCACGGACGGGCACATTCAAGCGCAGTGCCGCGGATTCGTCAAGCGGCAGGACTTGCCGGGCAACCGGGAAGGGGTGCGGCGCAGACCGCGGGGTAGGGGGAGCCGGCGGCGGGCGTCCGCAGGCGGCCCGTCCGTTTTCGGAGGGACCGGGGCACGGGCACAAACACGACCCTGGAGGGTGGTATATCCGGCCTCCGGGCGTGAGGAACGCGTGAAGGCGGCGACTTTTGCGGTTTCGAGGCCATGTGACCCCGCTCGGGTGCCGGTGGGAAGAGGTTTCCTGTACATGGTGCCCATACGTTTCGTTGGAGGGAGGGGAGGGGGCCGGGTGGGGGCAAGGCTCGAGAAAAGCAGGAAAACCAGAGACTTGTGGTGTCTTTGTTTCAAGATCGCGCGCCTGGCACGGGATCTGCTTTTGTGAAAGTGCGAACACCCACTGTCCCGGGGGGTGGAGGAGGCGGACATGAGATCGGTCAGGAGGAGAGCGGCGGCTGTGGGAGTGTGGGTCCTTGGGGCGGCGCCGGCGTGGGCTCAGGGTGGAAGCGACGCCACGGGCGTTGGACTGTGGGCGGCGCTCTTTCTCGGCCTCGGAGCCGTGGTGGTCGCAACCCAGGCCGTTCCGGCAGTGATCCTTCTCGGGTCGCTCCTGCGCAGCTTGTTCGCCCCTGCCGCAGAGCGGGCGGGAGAACGGCCGAGCAAGGCGTAGCCCAGGGTCGGGGGGAGGGGGGGAGAGGAGTACGCGACATGTTGGGACTGCTGATTGCCGACGACGACGCCGGTTCCCGCATGCGGTTGGCCGAGATGCTTCGGGAGGAAGGGTATGACGTGGCGACGACCCACTCGGCGGCCCTCGCGATCGAGGGGGTGCTCAAGGACCTGGCCCGGGTCGTCATCCTCGGGGGCAGCGTAGACGGGCTCTCCGTGACCCAGCTCCTGCCGGTGCTCAAGAAGTGCAAGGCCGATCTCAAGGTGATCATCGCCAGCGAGGAACCGCCCCTGGAGGTGGTGCGGCGCCTGCGGCGGGAGGGGATCTTCTACTACCTGGTCAAACCCCTGGGCTCGGAGGACGGGGACGAGGTGCGGCAGGTCGTGCAGTGCGCCTTCGAGCAAGCCAAGGAACAACACCACGCCCCCTGCGGGGGCTGAACCCGGAGAGGAGGAACCCATGAGAGCCCTGATACCGACCCTGGTCGCCGCGATCGTGAGTGTCGCGACCCCGGCACTGGCCGCCGGACGAGAGGATACGAGCGGACTCTTCGTGTGGGCGTTCTTGGGTTTTTGCGCCCTGATCGTAGCCGCCCAGGTCGTCCCGGCCGTTCTGATGATGCTGGGCGCGGCCCGGGGCGCGGCCCGGGCTGCCCGACACGAGAAGGCGCCGGTGGAGGTGAAGGTGCGTTGACGAAGGAATCCGGCGCCGGAACTCTCTCGGGGCGATGCCCCAAGACAAAAGGAGGAGATGCTGTGAATGCAAAGGGAGTGCTCGGGTGGTTGTCCTTGCCTCTGGCTGTTGCGGGCCTGCTGGGTTTGGTCGCTGCGGGGCCCGGCCACGCCGACGAGGCGTGCCAGGGCTGTCACGCGGACGTGTCGATCATGGTGGGAGGAAAGGGGTTCCTGTACATCGACCCGGTGCAATACGGGCGCACGGCCCACGCGGACGTGGGCTGCGCGTCCTGCCACGACTCGGTCACCCCCGCGCACCCGGAGGACAAGCTGCGCCCCTCCCGGGCCGGGTGTGGTGAGTGCCACGACGACGTGGAGGCGGAGTACGAGGCCAGCGTCCACGGCCCCAATGCCGGGTGTGCCGACTGCCACAATCCCCACGAGGTAAGGGCGTTGGTGGCTACCTCCGGTACCGAGATGAACCGGATGTGCACCGGCTGCCACGCGGAAGCCGACATGGTGCAGTCCCACGGTACGTGGCTGGTGCAGACCCAGCTCCATCTGAGTGCGCTGCCCTGCATCACCTGCCACACGGGGTCCGAGGAGTACGTGATCACCTTCTACCTCGAAAAGGTGGAGGAGCGCACCGGCCGCAGTCCGCGGGTGACCCTGGCGACGGCCTCCGATCTCGCACGCTGGCTGGGGAACCGGCCGGTGGAGAAGGTGCTCGACGGCGACGGCGACGGGGTGGTCACGGTGCGGGAGCTCAAGACCTTCAATACGGCGGCGCGCCGCGAGGGGCTTCGCCTGTGGGGAATGATGACGCCCGAGAAGGCCAGCCACCGCTTCGAAACCCTCGACAACCGGTGGGATTGCACCTTCTGTCACGCCTCGGGCCCGGGCGCGCTCCAACAGAGTTTCGTGGCGATCCCCGACGGACTGGGTACGTACCGGAGGGTCGAGGTGCAACGGGGTGCCATCCTCGAAGCCCTGTACGGCATGCCCGATCTCTACCTCGTGGGGGCGAGCCGTGACCGGACCCTGACCATCATCGGACTCGTGATCGCGGCCTCCGGGTTGGCAATGCCGCTCGGGCACGGTACCCTGCGGCTGCTCACCCGAAAGAACCGAAGGGAGGGCTGAGATGCAACTCGCAAGGCACGTCTACCTGACCCCCACTCCCGTGCGGATCTGGCACTGGCTCAACGCATTCGGGATCGTGACCCTGTGCCTGACCGGCGCCGAGATCCGCTTTCCCGAGTACGCCCCCATCCTGGGCAACTACAAGGCAGCCGTTCGGGTCCACAACGCCGCAGGGGTGGTCGTTGCCGTCTCGTACGCCCTGTGGTTCCTGTACTACGCATTCGTGGCCCGCAGCCTGGTGAAGCTGTACGTGCCCACGGTGCAGGACCTGAAGCGGGGAATGATCCGGCAGGCCTTCTACTACTTCTTCTACTACTTCCTGGGGACACGGCCGAATCCCCACCATGCCACACCGGAGGACAAGTTCAATCCCCTCCAGAAGACGGCCTATGCCGCCGTGATGTTCCTCTTCACTCCTCTGGTCATCGTCACGGGGTTGCTCCTGATGAACGTGGACCCCCTGCGGGAGCTGGTGGTGATGGCCGGGGGGCTCACGCTGCTCACGGCGGCCCACTGGCTGCTGGCGTGCGTCTTCTGCGCCTTCCTCATTGCCCACGTCTACCTGGCAACCCTCGGGCACACCCCCTTTGCCCACTTCAAGCCGATGTGGACGGGTTGGGAGGAAGTGGAGGAGCACGACGACTCGAAGCACCGGAGCGCAGCCTGAGGTGCCTGGGGCCGGGAGGGCGTGTGCGCCTCCCGGCCCCTGCAATAGCGGCCCGATGACGTCTCGACCAACCCGGAGTGCAGGGGACAGGCCCATGTTCAAGTCGCTCGCAGCCAAGGCGATCGTCCCGGTGGCGCTGTCTGTCACCTGTTTCGTCCTGGTGGGGTCGATCCTGCTCTATGCCAGCATGAAGCGCGACCGCATCGACGAGAGCGTGCTCCACGCCAACGACATTGCCTCGGTGGTGCTCAAGTCGACGCGGTATGCCATGCTGCGCGACGACCGGGAGACGCTGCGCAACATCGTCTCCAACGTCGGTGAAGAGAACATCGTCGATCACGTCCGGATCTTCAACAAGCAAGGGGTGGTGGTCTTTTCCGGGGCACCCCACGAGGTCGGACAGGAGGTGGACAAGCTGGCGGAAGGCTGCTATGTGTGCCACGCGGCGGCGGAGCCCGTGAAGACTCTGGGGCCGATGGAGCAGGCCCGCCGCTTCGTCAAGGACGACGGCAAGCCCGTGCTCGCGATTACCGCCGCGGTGTACAATGAGCCCGAGTGCTTCAACGGGGCCTGCCATTACCACCCGCCCGATCAGGTGGTGCTGGGGACGCTGGACATCGGCCTCTCCCAGGAAGCCCTCCAGACGACGCTGGTCCGGATGCGGATGCGGTTGGCCCTGTTCGGTGCGCTGGTCCTGATCCTGTCGGTGGGAGGGGTTGCGGCGCTGCTCAAGTACAACGTGGTCGCCCCCCTCCAGCGGCTGGTCGACTATGTGGAGTCGCCGCGGGCCGCCGAGGTTCTGCCTCCCGCCGAGGAAGAGCTGGCCGCGGTGGCGCGCGCGTTCGACCGGGTGCGGGGACACCCGGGCTCGGGGTCGGACGGCTCGTAAGTCGGGCGCCGCGGGCGCGGCGCGTTCCCTCCGGTCTTGGGCCACGGCCTCGAGGCTGCGTTCCCGGGCGATGTGGGGCAGGGGGGCGGGGTCCCTAGGGGAGCGGGAGGCAAGGCGGCCCGTGCGAGAAGGTGACAAGGCAGGCGCCCGGGAACCCGGGAGTGAGGCAAGGGCGCGCATCCAGCAGTGGCAGGCTCAGGCAACCCGCCCCTTGTGGCCGCTCGTGGCGTTTGCCGCCGTGAGCCTGTGGGCCGTGTCGGACTTCCCCTATCTCCCCAGCATCCCCGACGAGTGGAACGAAGTGCTCGGGAGGCCGCCGCCCCTCTCCTGGGTCAACGCCGCGTTCGTCCTCTATCTCTTCTCGGCCCTCATCCTCGGGCTGACCCGCATGGGAACCCCGGTCAAGCCTGCCTCCGGGTTCGCCCACGTGGGGTACCTGGCGGCATTCTACGGTTTCTACCACATCGGAGGAGGGCTCGAGGACAACGTCTGGGCGGTCCTCGTGGGCGGCTTCGCCGTGCTGGCCCTGGAGTGGTACCGGGGGTGGCTCTTCTGCCGGCAGAAGATCCGGGAAGAGCAGGAGGGCACGCCGCCCTTCCCGCCCGACGCGTGAGCCCGACCCGTGAGACGATACCCCGACCCGAACCCCCGTCCCCACCGGGAACCCGGATCAGGCGGCGCCGCCCGCCAAGCGGCCCATCACGTCCGCCACGACCTTCTTCTTCGCCTTGAGCTCCTCCCGGAACTCCATCCGGTCGGTGTCGGCGATCTCCATGCGCAGGTCGGAGAGGTAGCTCTCGAGCACGTCTTGCAGGGTGGCGGCTTCGGCTTCGGTCAGCTCGATTCGGATCATGGTCTCCTCCTTTCCTGGGGGGTCGGGGTTCCACCCTAATCCCGCACCGGGGGCCGTCAAGCTCCGAGGGGCGGCCCCGGGGCCGCCGCCGCAGCCTTCACGGCGCGGTACACCGCCGAGAAGTCCTCGCCACCCGCCCCCAGGCTGCGGGCGGCCTTGAAGCATTCGTTGGCTGCCGCACCCGCCGGCAGGGGCTGGGCCAGGAGATCCCCCAGGCCGAGCGCGAGGCGAAGGTCCTTCTGGGCGTGCCTGAGGGGGAAGGCGGCCTCGAAGTTTCCCTGGAGCATCTTCGGACCCTTCAGGGCGAAGAGGGGGTTGGCCAGTGCCCCGGCCCCGAGCACGTCCAGGAGGTCTTCGGGGGCCAAACCTGCCTTCTCCGCCAGTGCCAGGCCTTCGCACAGCGCCACCATCATCTCCCCCATGACCAGGTTCACCGCGAGCTTCATGGCGGCCCCGCGGCCGGTCTCCCCGAGGTAGAGGGTCTTCCTGGCCAGCGCCCGGAACGCGACCCCCATCTCCTCGTACGCACCCCGGTCGCCTGCAGCCAGAATGACCAGGGTCCCTTCCTCGGCGGGCTTTCGGCTCCCTGAAACGGGGGCTTCGAGGAAGCGGCCTCCCCGGGCGGCCACCGCGGCGCCGATGCGGCGAGAGGTGTCGGGGTCGACCGTGGAGAAGTCCACGTAGGTCTTGCCCGGGCCCATGGCCTCGAGCACGCCGGACTCGCCAAAGCACAGCTCCCCCGCGGCCGATGGGTCCGAGACCATGGCGCAGGTGACCGGGCAGCCCTGCACCACCTCCCGGGGGGTCCGGCCCTGCTTGGCGCCCGTGGCCACCAGGGGTTGGCAACGCTGGGCGCTGCGATTCCAGACGACGACGTCGAAGCCGGCCTTGAGGAGATTCCGGGCCATGGCGCTGCCCATGAGGCCCAGGCCGAGGAAGCCGATGCGGGTCATGCGAGTACCTCCGGCGCGAGGGGAACAGTGCGGGGACAGGGGCCCAGTCTACCAGGGAACACCCGGAGGGCGACGACGAAGGCCCACTCGTGTAAGATGGCGCTCCCTTCCCGCCTGGAGGAGCCGACGCCGTGTTCGCCCGACTGGTCTTGCTCTTTACCGTGATTCCGGCCCTGGAGCTCTATCTGCTCGTCGAGATCGGGTCTCGCATTGGAACCTTGAACACCGTGCTCCTCATCGTCGCCACGGGCGTCGTGGGCGCCCACTATGCCCGGCTCCAGGGGTTCGAGGTGGTGCGGCGTCTCCAGGAGAGCCTCGGGCAAGGGCGCGCGCCGGCCGGGGAGATCCTGGACGGGGCCATGCTCCTGCTCGGCGGGGCCCTCCTCCTGACCCCCGGAGTCCTCACCGATGCCGTGGGCTTCTCCCTCCTCTTCCCCCCGACCCGGGCCGCCTGGAAGCGGGTCTTCGCCCGGTGGCTTCGCCGCAGGATCGAGCGGGGTGAGATCGTGGTACGCCGGTGGTAGGGACGGCCGCCCCTCTTTGCCTTCAGGAACGAACATGGAATGGAAGACGATCCTCGCAACCTTTGGATTGGTGTTCCTCGCTGAGCTCGGAGACAAGACCCAGCTCGCCACCCTGAGCTTTGCGGCCGGAGGCAAACACCCGGGCTCGGTGTTTCTGGGAGCGTCGCTCGCGCTCGTGCTCACGAGCCTCCTGGCGGTGCTCCTGGGCGGCGTGCTGGGGGCGTGGCTCCCCCGCAACTGGGTCCGGCTGGGGGCGGGCGCCTTCTTCATCGCCGCGGGGGTCCTGATCCTCCTGAACCGGGGGTAGGGCGGTGCTCGACGCGCTAGACCTCACCAAGGGCTACGGCGGCCAGACGGTACTGGACGGCGCCTCCTTCCAGCTGGGAGAGGGCGAGCGGGTGGCCCTGGTGGGGCCCAATGGGGCGGGTAAGACCACACTACTGCGGATCCTGGCGGGGGAGGAGCGGCCCGACGAGGGAGAAGTGCGCCGCCGGCGGGGCCTGGAGGTTGGGTACCTGCGCCAGGAAGCGGAGCCCGTCTCCGACCGACCGCTGCTGGCCTACGTGGAGGACGTGGCCCAGGACGTGCGGTTCCTGGAGGGGGAGCTGCGGGAGTTGGAAGACCGTCTGGAAGGCGGCCAGGCGGACCCCCGGCTCCTGGAGCGGTACGGCCACCTCCAGGCCCGCTTCGAGCACCTGGGCGGGTACGCCCTGCGCGCTCGGGCCGAGCGGATCCTCGCCGGCCTCGGCTTTCGGTCGGAGGATTTCGTCCAGCCCCTGGCGGTCTTTTCCGGGGGGTGGCGGATGCGGGCCGCCCTGGCCCGGATTCTGCTTCGGGAGCCCGACCTGGTGCTCCTGGACGAGCCCACCAATCACCTCGACATCGTGAGCCTGGAGTGGCTCGAGGCGCACCTCCAGGAGAGCCCCAGCGCCTTTCTGGTGGTCAGCCACGACGTGGCGTTCCTGGACCGGGTGGTGCAGGGGGTGCTGGCCCTGGAGGCCGGGCGCCTGGTGCGCACCCGGGGAGGCTTCGCCCAGTACCAGGCCGAGCGGCGTCTCCGGGAAGAGCAGGCCCGGGCGGCCTTCGAGAACTGGCAGCGCAGGCGGGCCCAGACCGAGGCGTTTGCCGACCGGTTCCGCTACAAGGCCACCAAGGCCCGCCAGGTGCAGTCGCGACTGCGCCAGCTGGAGAGACAGGACGCCCCGCCGCCCGTGGCGCCCCCTCCGGCGGCCCTGAGCCTGCACCTTCCCCAGCCCGAACGCTCGGGACGCACCGCGGTGATCTTGGAGGGCGTGGACGCGGGCTATCCGGGAAAGCCCGTCTATCGGGGGCTCTCATTTCGGATCGCCCGGGGGGAAAAGGTCGCCCTCATCGGGCCCAACGGCGCGGGAAAGTCCACCCTCCTGAAGCTCCTGGCCGGGGCGCTGCCGCCCCTGGAGGGCCGGGTGGAGTACGGCCACCGGGTCACCCTGAGCTACTTCGCCCAGCACCAACTCGAGCAACTCGACCCCCACCGCACGGTCCTCGAGGAGATGCAGCGCCTGCCCGGCCTTCGCAGCGAACTCGAGCTGCGCACCGTGCTGGGCGCCTTCCTCTTCTCGGGCGACGCCGTGGAGAAGCGGGTGTCGGTGCTCTCCGGGGGGGAGAAGAGCCGTCTCGTGCTGGCCAAGCTCCTCAGCGACCCGGGCAACTTCTTCCTCCTCGACGAGCCGACCAACCACCTGGACCTCCAGGCGTGCGAGGTCCTCAAACAGGCGCTCCAGGCGTTTACCGGAACCCTGTGCCTCATCACCCACGATCGGGACCTCATCAACCGGGTGGCCACGAGGGTGGTGTACGTGGAGGGTGGGACCCTGCGGGAGTACCTGGGGAATTTCGACGACTTCCTGGCCCGGCGGGCCGCGGAGGTCCCGGCGACGTCTGCGGCCCCCGCGGCCGGTGCTGCACGGCCGGCTGCCGGGCCGGCCGGGCCCCGGGGGGACGAGGGCCGGCCGGCGCGCAGGGATCTGCGCCGCCTGGAAGCCGAGCAGCGGGCCAGGGTGCGCCGGGAGACCGGGCCCCTGCGGGCTGAGGTCGCCCGCCTGGAGGAGGAGATCGCCGCCGCGGAAGGCCGGCTGGAGGCGGTGGAAGCCTCCCTTGCCGACCCGGCCACCTATGCCGACCCCGAGCGGGCCGCCGCGCTGGCCCGGGAGCGGTCGGAGCTGATCCGGCAGGTCGCGGAGCTCACCCCCGGGTGGGAGGCTGCGGCCACGGAGCTCGAACAACGGGAACGGGAGCTTCGGGCGGAGGGCGGGTCCCGGGGGTGACGGGGGCAACGCAACCGGAAGGTGCGGACGGCGAGCCGACTGCCCCTGCGGGAGCGGGGAGCGCTCTTTGGGGGGTAGGAGAGGGACGACAATGCGCAGGGTGTGTGCGTGGTGCGGGGGAGAGCTGGAGCCGGGCGGCAACCCCGCCGACCCGGTGGTGACCCACGGGATCTGCCCCTCGTGCAGCGACCACTTCTTCGGCGACCCGGATCTGCCGCCCCTGCGGCGCTTCCTGGATCGCCTGGAGGCCCCGGTGCTCCTGGTGGACGGGGAGGGAGCGGTGCTCACGGCCAACCGTGCGGCGCGCGAGCTCCTGGGCAAGTCGCTCCCCGAGATCGAGGGGCACCGGAGCGGGGACGTGATGGAGTGCGCCCGGGCGCGGCTGCCCGGCGGCTGCGGCCGCACCGAGCACTGCAGGGCCTGTGCGATCCGCATCGCGGTGTCCGAGACCTTTGCCACCGGGGTGTCCCGGGAGGGGCTCTGCGCCGTGGAGGGGGCCGGGACCTTCGGAGCCAGCGGCTCCTCCGTGGTGCGGATCTCCACCGAGCGGGTCGGAGGGACCGTCCTTTTGCGCATCGACGAGATGGGGCCCGCCGGAGGGCCCCCGCCGGCGGGGAGGTAACCGGCCGTGGACTCGCGGCATCCCCAGGCTGCGACCCTGTTGCGGCGTCTGACGGCGGTGCAGGGGGACGAGGCGCGCCAGGCCCTCTGGGCCGAAGCCCTGGAGGCGCTGGCGGAAGGGATCGCGGCGCGCGTCCTGGACCGGGTCGTACGGGAGGCCGCCCTGCGCAGACCCGAGGCGGTCGCGGCCTATCTGCCCCTCCTGGACCTGCCCTGCCTGGCGGAGCGGGTCGGCCCCGGGGCCCTGGCTGCGATCCTCTCGGTGGCCCAGGCGGAAGGACTGGAGGGGTGCCTCCTGCTCCTGGAGTATGGGGGCCCGCCCGCCGCCCGGGAAGACCTGGGCCCGCCCCCCGACCCCCTCCTGGAGTCCCTCTCCCTGGGACACCGCAAGACGGCGGCCCGCGGCCCTCGCAGCAGCGTGCTCGACCGCGTCTTGCGAGATCCCGACCCGCGGGTGGTGGCGGAGGTGCTCCGGAACCCGCGGCTTCGGGAGGGGGAGGTCCTGGCCATCGCGAGCCGCAGGCCCTGCCCCGAGGCGGTCTTCTGGTTCCTGCTCCGGCGAAGCGGCTGGTTGCGGCGCCCCGCGGTACAGCGCGCTGTCGTCCAGAATCCCTGCGCCCCGCCCCGGCTGGCGGCCGCGTTGTGCGCCCTGCTGCGGGACCCGGACCTGGAGGACATCGTCAACGACGAAGGGCTCCACCCCGCCGTGCGGGAGGGAGCCCTTCTCGTGCTGTCCTGGAGGAGGCAGGCCGCCGCTTCGCCGCAGGCCTAGCGGGCTCGCCCCGCGAGCGCTCTTCCGGTGGGGGAGCCCGACCGCCCCGACGGTTTCCGCCTGGCCCGTCAGGCGTCCTTGGCTTCCTTCTTCTCCGTCTTCGCGGCGATCTCTTCTGGTTTTTCCGGGGTCACGTCGATGGCGTCGGGTTCGTTTATGGCCTTCTTGAAGCTCTTGATGCCCTTCCCGAGGCCGCCCATGAGCTCGGGGATCTTCTTGCCCCCGAAGACCACGAGCACGATGACCAGGATGATCAGCCACTCACTGCCGCCCGGCATGCCGAACATGGGGTATTCCTCCCGAGGGGGCCCCGCGAGGTTGCTTGCCTGCCGGTCCCGGGGCGTGGACGGCGGCGCCAGGATAGCACAGGGGGTGGGGCGCACCAATCGCAAAGGCCCCCAGACCTCCCGAGGCTACGCTCCAGACCCCCGCCGCGCAACGTTTCCTTGCACCCGTGCCCCATCGCCATCGAGATCGGTATCGGTATCGGTATCGAAATCGACCCCCGATACCGATACCGATACCGATTTGGACGGCCTGCCGTAACTCACCCCCCTCGGTGGGGTCGCCCCCGGCCCGCTCCCCAGACTCTACACGGCAATTCCGTAAGCCGGGCCGCAGGGACCGAGCATGCCTCGCCCCTACTGCTCGTAGCCCCGCGCGAGGTTCTCGAAGGCGGTGAACTCGCTCAGGAACGCCAGCCGCACCGAGTCGGTGGGGCCGTGGCGCTGCTTGCCCACGATGATCTCGGCGATCCCCTTGTCGGCGCTCTCCTTGTCGTATACCTCGTCCCGGTAGATGAACATGATGACGTCGGCGTCCTGTTCGATGGCCCCGGATTCCCGCAGGTCGGAGATCAGGGGGCGCTTGTCGGCCCGGGACTCGACGCCGCGGTTGAGCTGGGAGAGCGCCACCACGGGGACGGAGAGCTCCTTGGCGAGGCCCTTGAGGGAGCGGGAGATCTCGCTGATCTCCTGCTCGCGCACGTCGTACGAGCCCCGCCCCCGCATGAGCTGGAGGTAGTCCACGACGACGAGGCCGAGGTTTGCCTCGCTCTTGAGCCTGCGCGACTTGGCCCGCAGGTCGAGCGTGGTGATGCCGGGAGTGTCGTCGATGTAGATGGGGGCTTCGGCCAGGGTGCCGGCGGCCCGGGTCAGCTTGGGCCAGTCCGAATCGCGGAGCATCCCCCGCCGCAGGCGGTGGGAGTCGATGCGGGCCTCGGCGCACAGCAGCCGCATCACCAGCTGCTCCTTGCTCATCTCGAGGCTGAAGAACGCAACCGGCGTGCCCGCCTCCACGGCGGCGTACTGGGCGATGTTGAGGATGAAGGAGGTCTTGCCCATCCCCGGCCGGCCCGCAATGATGATGAGGTCCGAAGGCTGGAGGCCGGCGGTGAGCTGGTCCAGGTCGTGGTACCCGGTGGGAACCCCCGTCACCAGGTCCTTCTTCTCGTAGAGCTCCTCGATCTTTGCGAAGGTGTCCTTGAGGATGTCCTTGACCCGGGTAAACGAGGGGCGGACCTTGCGGGCCGTGACCTCGAAGATGGCCTGCTCCGCCCGGTCCAGGTAGTCCTCCACCTCCCCGCCCGATCCGTAGCCCTCGCTCGCGATCTCCGTGGACACCCAGATGAGCTTTCGCAGGATCGAGCGTTCCCGGACGATCCGGGCGTAGTGCACGGCGTTTTCCACCGACGGCACCTGGTTGGTGAGGCTGGCCAGGTGCGCGGCCCCTCCGGCCTTTTCCAGGAGACCTCGCTGCCGCAGAGCCTCCGTGGCGGTGACGAGGTCGATGGGCGAGCCCCGGTCGTAGAGCTCGAGCATGATCTCGTACAGGAGCCTGTGGCCCGTGCGGTAGAAGTCCTCCCGGTCCAGGATCTCGGTGATGTGGGACAGGACCTCGTTGTTGAGGAGGACCGCGCCCAGGACGCCGGCCTCCGCCTCCAGGCTGTGGGGGGGAACGCGCTGGAGGGTTCCGAGCTCCTCGGCGGACATGGGGTACCTCGACGGCGGCAAACGTCCGGGCCGGCAGGTGCCGGCCCGGGGAACGTGTCACGTACGGCTGTTTCCGGCGGGGGGGCCGCTAACCTACGCCTCCCCCTCCTTCTCCACGACCACGGTAACCTTGGCCTTGACGTTGCCCGGAAGCCTCAGGGTTACCGGGAACTCTCCCAGGGCCTTGATGGGATGGTCCAGGGCCACCTGCTTGCGGCTCACGGCAAAGCCCTTCTCCGCCAAGGCCGCCTCGACGTCGAGGTGGGTAACCGACCCGAAGAGCTGCTCCTGCTCCGAGGCCTTTCGGCGAAAGACCAGGCGTACCCCGGCCAGGGCTGCCGCCAGCTCCTCGGCCTTCGAGACCTCGCGCAGGCGCTTCTTCTCGAGGGCCTTCTTCTGGTGCTCCAGGGCCTTGACGTTGCGCGGATCGGCCAGCATCGCCAGTCCCCGGGGGACCAGGTAGTTGCGGGCGTACCCGTCCTTGACGGCGACCACGTCGCCTACGGTTCCCAGATTCTCGACCGATTCCTTGAGGATGACTTTCATGAAATGCCTCCTATCGGCAGTGTTCTTGCGTCACGTGTGAAGACCCTGCTCGGGGGGGCGGGGCGCCCAGCGAGCCCGAAAGTCGAACCACAGGTCGAACGCCCCCAGGCCGGCCACCGCGAGCATCAACGGCAGCTGCACGAACAGCAGCGCGTAGGCCAACGCCCGAAAGACCCGGGGGAACCCTCGCGCGGAAAACAGGTGGTGCACCACCGCGAAACCCTGGAGGAAGTACACCCCCAGAGCCGCGACGAACACGTTCAATGCGGCGGTGCCGAGCGCGCCCCCGGCCAGCAGCGCGAGAAGCCCCGATCCGATGAGCCCCCAGATCCAGCTTTCCGGGGCGCGCCAGCGAGACCAGCTCTGCCGGGCGTCGTCCCCCGTGACCCGCCGGGCGAGGACGGCGTTGGCCCACCCGGTGAGCAGCGCCAGGACCGTGTAGAGTCCGGGGAACGCGAGGGACAGCATCCTGCCGGTCTGCTCGGCCCAGTTCTGGACCGCCAGTGTCGCCTCGGCGTCGGCCTCTCCCTGGAGCAGAAAGGACCCCGCCTGCTGCACGGCCTGCTCCAGGGTCTCTCCCAGATAGGCCAGGGGCCCCGTGCCTGCTCGGGACGCCAGCACAGCCAAAGAAGCCCAGAAGGCCGCGGTGGAGAGCAGCGCATAGCTCCCCACGGCCACCTCGGGACGAGCTCGCGCCCGGAGCATCATTCCCAGGGCGCACCCGCCCGCGGCGAACTGGGACGCATAGACCGCCGCTCCCACGGGCCCCGTGAGGACGTAGAGCACCGCCACGGCGCCCCCCGCAGCGGCCAGGGCGCCCGGCA
>JBFLZB010000080.1 GCA_040756475.1 Thermodesulfobacteriota bacterium | reverse complement strand
GCTCACCCCCACGGTGCCCCAGGTCTCGTGCCCGTCGCTCGACTCGATGAGCACCCGCACCCGGGCGCCCGTTCCCCCGCCCGAGGCGAGCACCCGCACCTTGAAGTCCACCAGGCGCACGTCGCGAATGGCGGGATAAAACTTCTCCAGCGCCTTTCGCAGGGCCGCGTCCAGGGCGTTGACCGGCCCGTTGCCCACCGCGGCCGTGTGCTCCACCACCCCGCCCGCCCGCACCATGATGGTGGCCTCGGCGCCGGGGTCCTCGCCCTCGCTGCGCTTCTCGTCGATGACCCGAAAGCCCAGCAACTCGAAGAACTTGTGGTGGAGCCCGAGGCTCTTCTTGAGCAGGATCTCGAAGCTCCCTTCCGCGCCCTCGTAGAGGAACCCCTCCGCTTCCAGGCGTTTGACCCGCTCCAGGAGCTCGCCGGCGACCTGCGCCTTGCCCTCCCCCTCTAGGTCGAACCCCATCTCCTGGGCCTTGCTGAGCACGTTTGCCCGGCCCGAGAGGTCGGAGATGAGCACCCGCTGGGCGTTGCCCACCAGGCTCGGGTCGATGTGCTCGTAGGTGAGGGGGTTGCGGCGCACCGCCGAGACGTGCACCCCCCCCTTGTGGGCGAACGCGCTGTCGCCCACGAAGGGCTGGTGGGTGTCGTGGTGGAGGTTGGCGAGCTCGTCCACGAACCGGGCCACCTCCCGCAGCCGCTTGAGCCGGTCGGCCCCGATGCAGGAGCGGCCCATCTTGAGGACCAGGTTGGGGAGGATCGACACGAGGTTCGCGTTGCCGCACCGTTCGCCAAAGCCGTTGACGGTCCCCTGCACGTGGTGGGCGCCGGCTTCCACCGCCACCAGGGTGTTGGCCACCGCCAGCTCGCCGTCGTTGTGGCAGTGGATGCCGAGCACCCCCGGCACCGCCTCGCGCACCTCCGCCACGATGCGGCGGACCTCGGTGGGGAGGCTCCCCCCGTTGGTGTCGCACAGCACCACCACGTCGGCCCCCCCGCGAAGCGCCGCCCGCACGGTGCGAAGCGCGTACTCGGGGTTCGCCTTGTACCCGTCGAAGAAGTGCTCGGCGTCGTAGACCACCTCGGACACGTGGCCCTTGAGGTAGGCCACGCTCTTCTCGATGAGCTCCTCGTTCTTGTCCAGCGTGATGCGCAGGGCTTCTTCCACGTGGAGGTCCCAGGACTTGCCGAAGATGGTCACGACGGGGGTCTCGGCTTCGAGAAGCGCCTGGATGCTCGCGTCGTCCTCCGGGGAGACGTCCGCCCGGCAGGTGCTCCCGAAGGCGCACAGCTTCGCCTGCTCGAGCTTGAGCCCTCGGGCCTCTCGGAAGAACTGGATGTCGCGGGGGTTCGACCCCGGCCACCCCCCCTCCACATACTGGATCCCCAGGCTGTCGAGCTTTTGCGCGATGCGCAGCTTGTCCTCGACGGTAAAGGAGATGTCCTCCGCCTGGGTGCCGTCGCGAAGCGTGGTGTCGTAGATGCGGATCAAGGTTGGTCCGTTGTCAGTGGTCAGTTGCGGGTTGCACGTTGCGTGCTGAAAAGACCTCCCCGTCACGCTTCACTTTTCACTTTTCACGCTTCACGTCTCACGCGAAAGTCCGAACGCGTCGTGGAGGACGCGCACGGCGAGCTCGGTGTACTTTTCCTCGATGACGCACGAGACCTTGATCTCCGAGGTGGAGATCATGAGGACGTTGATGCCCTCCCGGGCGAGCACGTCGAACATCTGGGCCGCCACGCCCGCGTGGCTTCGCATCCCCACGCCCACGATGGAGACCTTGGCGATGCCGGTGTCGGAGACGACCTCGGCGGCCCCCAGCTCCCGGGCCAGGGGCTCGATCACCACCAGCGCCCGCTTGAGATCGGCCTTGGGCACGGTGAAGGTCATGGAGGCCCGGTCCCCCTCCCCCACGTCCTGCACGATCATGTCCACCACGATGCTCTTCTCCGCCAGCGCCCCGAAGATCTTGGCGGCGATCCCGGGGCGGTCGGGCACTCCCCGCACGCTCACCTTGGCCTCGTTGCGGTCGTAGGCCACTCCCGCCACCACTACCTGCTCCATCGTCTGATCCTCCTCCACGACCCAGGTGCCCTCGTTGTCGTTGAACGAGGAGCGCACGTGCACGGGAACCTTGTGCTTCTTGGCGAACTCCACCGACCGGATCTGGAGGACCTTGGCCCCCACGCTCGCCAGCTCGAGCATCTCGTCGTAGGAGATGCGGAGGAGCTTGCGCGCCCGGTCGTAAACGTTGGGATCGGTGGTGTAGACCCCGTCCACGTCTGTGTAGATCTCGCAGGCGTCGGCCTGGAGGGCCGCGGCCACGGCCACGGCGCTGGTATCGGAGCCCCCGCGCCCCAGGGTGGTGATGTCGCCCGCGGGGTTGATGCCCTGGAAGCCTGCCACGATCACGACCTTGCCTTCTCCCAGGGCCTTGCGCAGCAGCGCCGTGTCCACGTCGGAGATGCGGGCCTTGGTATGGGCCGCGTCGGTGCGGATCTGGACCTGCTGCCCCGTCAGGGACACGGCCGGTACACCCTGGGAGAGGAGCGTCATGGCCAGGAGCGCGATCGTCACCTGCTCCCCCGTGGCGAGCAGCACGTCCATCTCCCGCTCGTCCGGGAGCTCGGTCACCTGCTGGGCGAGGCGGATCAGCCCATCGGTGGCCCCCGACATGGCCGAGAGCACCACCACCACGTCGTGGCCCTCGGCCTTGTAGCGGGCCACCCGGCGGGCCACGTTGCGGATGCGGTCCACGTCCTTGACGGAGGTGCCGCCGTACTTCTGCACGATCAGGGCCATGGTTCTTACGACCCCTTCGCGGGACGGCGCCCCGCCTTGTGGATGGAGAGCCCCATGGTGTCTTCTCCGGCTTCGAGGATGACCTCGCTCACCGTGGGGTGCACGTGGATCGTGGTGACGATGTCCCCCGGGGAGGCCTCCATGCGCATGGCCAGGGCCACCTCTGCGATGATGTCGGAGGCGTGGGCCCCCACGATGGATGCGCCCAGCACCCGCCCGGTCTCGGCGTGGGACAGGAGCTTGATGAACCCCTCGGGCTCGCCCATGCACAGGGCCTTGCCGCTGGCCGCAAACGAGAAGCGGCCGACCTTGTAGGGGACCTTCTGCTCCTTGAGCTCCGACTCCTTGGCCCCCACGGCGGCCACCTCGGGCCCGGTGAAGATGGCGTAGGGCACCACCGCGTAGTCCATCCAGTACTTCTTCCCCAGGGCGTTGTGCACCGCCACCAGGGTTTCGCTCGTAGCCACGTGGGCCAGGAGGAACTGCCCCACCACGTCGCCCACGGCCCACACGCCGGGCACCGAGGTCTCCATCTCGTCGTTCACCTGGACCCTGCCGGCGGGGTCCAGGGAGATTCCGGCTTCCTCCAGTCCGATGCCCTGGCTGTTGAAGGTCCGGCCCACGGCCACCACCGCGCAGTCGCAGGCGAGCTCGTCGCCGCCCTCCAGGGTCACCACCGCCCCGCCCTTCCGGGCCGCACCTCCCGCCACCCGGACGCCGGTGCGGAGCTCCACGCCCCGGGACTCCAGGCTCTTGTGCACCACTCGGGATACGTCCTTGTCCTCGGTGGCCAGGATGCGATCCAGGGCCTCCACCACGGTGACCTTGGTCCCGAACGCCGCGAAGATATGGGCCACCTCGCACCCGATCACCCCGCCCCCCACGATGACCATGCGCCGGGGGAGCGCGGGGAGGTCCCAGACCTGGTCGCTGGTCACGATCCGGGTGCCGTCCACCGGAAGCGTCGGGATCCCGGCGGGGCGCGACCCGGTGGCCACGATCACGTTTCGCCCCTTCACGACGGTCTTGGACCCGTCGGGGGCCGTCACCTGGATCGTGTCGGGGGCCGCCAGCACGCCGCGGCCCTTGACCACGTGGACGCCGTAGCCCTTGAACAGCCCCTCGATGCCCCCCACGAGCTGGCGCACCACCCCGTCTTTTCGGGCGACGCACGCCGCCAGGTCGAACTCCTGGAGCGTCGCCCGGATGCCGAACTCTGCCCCCCGGGCCAGCGCCTGCATGTGCCGGGCGCTCTCGAAGAAGGCCTTGGAGGGGATGCATCCCCGGTTGAGGCAGGTGCCCCCCAGTTCCCCCTCCTCGATCACGCACACGCTCGCCCCGAGCTGTCCGCCCCGGATGGCCCCCACGTACCCGCCGGGGCCGCCCCCCAGGATCGCCACGTCGTAGGTCATGCGCTCTCCTCTCTCTCTCCCGAGTCTTGCCCAATGGAATGCAGCACCGTTTCCAGTGCCCTCGCCAGCGCCTCGCCGGTCGTCCCGCCCGCCTCCACGTCCAACACCCGCTCTCCGGACACCCCCCACCGGAACCGCACGAGCACGCGCTCTTCGGACAGCTCGCCGAGCAAAATATCCGGCCATTCTATCACGCAGGCGTCCCGGCCGTGTAGGGCCTCCTCCAGGCCCAGGTGCTCCAGCTCCGCTGCGCCGCCCAGGCGGTAGAGGTCCAGGTGGTGGAGCCGGAGTCTCCGGCCCTGGTACACGTTGTGAAGGGCAAAGGTGGGGCTGGTGACGTACCGCCACCGGGGCACCCCCAGCCCCCGGGCGATGCCCTTGGTCAGCACGGTCTTCCCCGCCCCCAGGGGCCCCTGGAGCGCCACCACCAGCCCCGGCCGGGCCGCCGCCCCGATGGCCTCGCCCACGGCCAGGGTGTCCTCGGGGGAGCGGCTGGGGATCTCGCGCCTCATGCCTGCGCCATGGCCCGAATGACGTCGCGCTTGCCGATCACGCCCACGAGCGCCCCGTCCGGCCCCAGGACCGGCAGGGTGTGGACGCCGTGCTCTCCCATGATGGAGGCGATCTCCCCCACCGTGGCGTCCTCGCCCACCGTGACGGGCTTTCGGCTCATGATCTCGCCCACGGTGGTCGCGGCCATCCGCTGCATCTCCTCCTCGAGCTTCTTGGAGCTGCTCAGCACCACCACGGCGTCGAAGATCGCGACCGCCGTGGGGATGTGAAGGCGCTGGTTCTGGTGGATGAGGTCGGTCTCGGTCACCACACCCACCAGACCCCCTTCGGCGTCCACCACCGGAAACCCGCTCACGCCCCGGGCGTCGAACGCCCGGGCCAGCTCCTGGAGGGGGAGCTCCTCCCGGACGGTGTGGACGTCGCGCGTCATGATCTCTCGAGCGGTCTTCATGGGTTCTCCTCGGGATGGGCCGTCGGGTGGCTGGGCGGTCGGGCGGATCGGCGCGGCCTGCCACATCGGTCGGACGAGCCAGCCCGGTCGGACAGGTCGGACAGGTCGGACCGGTCCGACCGAAGAGCCTCTCGCCGGGAGCCGAGCCGAGCCAGGGCTCGGGGCAGCGCCGCAAGGAGGTCGGAAGCGACCAGACCCTCCTCCCCCACCTCGTTGGCGGCGAGGTCCCCCGCCAGGCCGTGGGCATAGGCCGCCAGGCGGCAGGCGGCGGCGGCCTCGAGCCCCCGGGCCAGGAAGGCCCCCACCACTCCCGCGAGCACGTCGCCGGTACCGGCCGTTGCCATGCCGGGGTTTCCGACCGGAATCAGGTGCGCCGGCTCGCCCGGAGCGCCCACGAGGGTAGCGGCACCCTTGAGGATCACGGGGCAGCCGTACCGGGAGCACAGGCGGTGCAGCGCCCCGACACGGTCCGCCTGCACATCGGCGGTGGAAACCCCCAGGAGCCGGCCCGCCTCCCCGGGGTGGGGCGTAAGGACCATGGGGCGCCGGCGGCCGGCCCAGAGGCCGGGCGACCCGGCCAGGAGGTTCAGGGCGTCGGCATCGAGTACCACGGGCGCGCCCTCCTCCGCCAGGAGCCGGGACAGGAAGCCGCCGGCCCCCGCAGCGGTACCCATGCCCGGACCGACCACGAGGGCCCCAGCCCGCCCGAGCACCAGGGACGCCTGCGCCCAGAGTCCCGCATCCCAGCCGTCCCCCTCCCGGGCCGACCCCAGGGCCTCGGTCATCACCTCCAGGGGCAGCCGCGCCCCGTGCAGCGCGGCCGCCGGAGCCGCAAGGGTTGCCAGCCCGGCACCGGCCCGCAGCGCGCCCCAGGCGGCCAGGCCGGGCGCCCCGGCCTTTCCGGCGGTTCCGCCGAGCACCACCACGTGCCCCAGGGTGCCCTTGTGGGCGTCTGGCGCCCGCACCAGCCCCCCCCCGAAGTCGTCCTCCTCCAGGCACCAGAGGCCCGGGGAGGTGCGTCCGAGGGCGGCCGGCGGGATGCCGATCTCCGCCACCTCCAGGCGGCCCCGCAGGGCGGCCCCGGGGTAGAGGTAGTGGCCCCGCTTGGGCCACCCGAAGGTCACCGTCAGATCGGCGCGAACCGCGGCTCCGAGGATTCGCCCCGAATCGGAGCAGACCCCCGACGGGATGTCGACGCTCACCACGGGACACGCGCCGGCCCCCAGCCAGGAGATGGCCTCGGCGGGCAGGCCCCGGACCTCGGCCGCGAGTCCCGTGCCCAGGATCGCGTCCACCGCGAGCGCCGCCCCCGAGACGCGAGCCTCCGCTTCCCGGCGGTTCCTTCCGGATACCTCCAGGAGGCGCCCCCCCGAGCCCCGGTAGGCAGTCAGGTGCACCGCGGCGTCGCCCGACACACCCTCGCCGCTCCCCAGCAGGATGGCCGAGACCCGGCACCCCAGATGGTGCAGGCAGCGCGCCACCACGAAGCCGTCCCCGCCGTTGTTGCCCTTCCCGCACAGCACCGCCACCGGCCCGGCCAATGCCTCGTCCCGGTAGGCCGCCCACAGATGGTGGAGCACGGCCCTTCCGGCGGTCTCCATGAGCACGGGGCCCGGCAGCCCCACCGCCTCGATGGTATGGGCATCGAGAGCCCGCATCTGCGCGGCGGTCAGAAGCGCGATCACGGCGCGGACTCCAGGAGGACCACGGCCCCGGCCACCCCGGCGTCGTGGGTGAGGCTCAGGTGCACCGCCCCCACCCCCCGGGCGTCGGCCAGCTGCGCCGCCCGCCCCCGCAGCACCAGGCGCGGAGCCGTTCCCGGTTCACCCACCACCTCCAGGTCGAGCCACCCCACGCCGCTCCCCCAGCCGGTGCCCAGGGCCTTCATCCCGGCCTCCTTGGCCGCAAAGCGCGCGGCGAGCGACGGCGCGGGGTCCCCCCGGCCAAGACAGGCCCGGGCCTCGGCATCGGTGAAGACCCGGCGCAGGAAGCGCTCGCCGCGCCGCTCCTGGAGTGCCCGGATCCGCTCCACGGCCACCAGGTCGAGGCCCACTCCCAGAATCACCGCCACGCGACCTCCCGCTCCAGGATCTCCTTCATCTCCCGCACCGCCCGCTCGAGGCCCACGAAGAGGGCCCGGCCCACCAGGGCGTGGCCGATGTTCAGCTCTTCCACCTCCGGGATCCGGGCCACCGCGCCCACGTTTCGCACGTTGAGCCCGTGGCCCGCGTGCACCGCGAGCCCGAGCTCGCGGCCCACCGCGGCGGCCCTGCGAAGACGGGCCAGCTCCCCCTCGGCCCCTTCCCCTCCCCACGCCTCGCAGAAAGCGCCGGTGTGGAGCTCCACCGCCTGGGCTCCGGCCCGGTGGCAAGCCTGCACCAGGGCGGGGTCGGGGTCCACGAAGAGGCTCACCCGGAGGCCGCCCTCACGCAGGCGCGAGACGGCGCCCCGCACCTCCTCGAAGCGCCCGGCCACGTCGAGCCCCCCTTCGGTGGTGATCTCTTCCCGGCGCTCCGGCACCAGGGTCACGGCGTGGGGGCGGCGCTCCAGGGCGATCCCCACCATCTCTCCGGTCACCGCCATCTCGAGATTGACCGGCACCGAGGCCGCGCCCAGCACCCGCACCACGTCGCCGTCCTGGATGTGGCGCCGGTCCTCCCGCAGGTGGAGCGTGATCTGGTCGGCCCCCCCGAGCTCCGCCGCGACGACGGCCCACACGGGATCGGGCTCCCGGATGCGCCGCGCCTGCCGCACCGTGGCCACGTGGTCGATGTTCACGCCCAGCCGAATCATGGGAACCTCCGTGGATCGTGAGACGTGAAGCGCGAAACGCCGTCACGCCCCGATCTCTCCCCGCACCGCCTCGCAGATGGCGTCGGCCCAGTAGCGGATGCGGTCGGCGTCGTCGCCTTCGATCATGACCCGCAGCTTGGGCTCGGTGCCCGAGTAGCGCACGAGCACCCGCCCGGCGTCCCGGAGCTCGGCTTGGGCAGCCGCCAGGGCTGCGGCGGCAGCGGGAATCGCCCCCACCGAGATGCGCTCCCGGACCCGGACGTTCTTCAGGACCTGGGGAACCGCCGTCATGACCCCGGAGAGCTCCGAGAGGGGCTTTCCAGACTCCACCATCACCGCCAGGAGCTGGAGCGCCGCCAGCACCCCGTCCCCCGTCGTGCCGTGGTCGAGGAAGACCAGGTGGCCCGACTGCTCGCCCCCGAAGGTGTGCCCGCCGGCCCGCATGGCCTCCACCACGTACCGGTCCCCCACCTGGGTGCGCTCCAGCCGGATGCCGGCCTCGGCCAGGGACCGCTCCAGCCCCAGATTGCTCATGACCGTGGCCACCACGGTGGCATGGGCTAGGCGTCCCTTGCGCTGGAGCTCCCGGGCGCAGACGGCCATGATGTGGTCCCCGTCCACCTCCTCGCCCTTCTCGTCCACTACGATGACCCGGTCCGCGTCGCCGTCCAGGGCGATCCCCAGGTGGGCACCCACCTCCCGCACCTTCTGGGCCATGAACTCGGGGTACAGGCTCCCGCACCCCTCGTTGATGTTGGTGCCGTTGGGGCTCACCCCCAGGGGAATCACCTCGGCCCCGAGCTCCTCGAAGACCGAGGGAGCCACCCGGTAGGCGGCCCCGTTGGCGCAGTCCACCACCATCCGAACCCCCTCCAGGGTGAGGTGGGACGGGAAGGTGGACTTGAGGAAGACCACGTAGCGCCCCACCGCGTCCTCCACCCGAAAGGCCTTGCCCACCTCCGTGGCCGTGGGCCGCACGTGCTCGATGGCGCCGCTGAAGACGTGGGCCTCGATGGCTTCCTCGAGCTCGTCGGGGAGCTTGAAGCCGTCGCGGTTGAAGAACTTGATGCCGTTGTCCTGGAAGGGGTTGTGGGACGCCGAGATGACCACCCCCGCGTCGGCCCGCATGCTCGCCGTGATGAAGGCGATGCCCGGGGTGGGCAGGGGTCCCACCAGGAGGATGTCCATTCCCATGGAGCAGATGCCCGACGCCAGGGCGTTTTCGAGCATGTAGCCCGAGAGCCGCGTGTCCTTGCCGATGACGATCCGGTGGCGGCCGCGGCTGCGCTGCCGGAAGAGGTGGGCGGCGGCCCGCCCCACCTTGACCATCATCTCGGTCGTCATGGGGTCCACGTTGGCGACGCCCCGGATCCCGTCGGTGCCGAAGAGCCTGCGGCTCGGTTCCATGGTCATGGCTTCTTCTCCTGCTCGGCTCCCGCTTCCGGGCGCGCGCTCGATTCCGGGGGCGGCAGGACAGGGACCACCTGCACCCCGTTGGGCTCCACCGCGAGCACCCGGATGCCCGAGGGCCCGCCCGCCACAACCCGCACCAGGCCCGGCGGCGGCACCTCTCCAAAGGGTTCGACGGCGACCGTCAAATCCCGGGCCGTGAGCCGCGCGATGGCCCGGAGCGTGCCCTCCACCCGCACGTCCACGGCGGGGGGCACGGCCCGCATCCCACCCACCGGGACGGTCACGGGCACCTGGACAAACTCGCGCTCTCCCCGCATCTCGGCGATGTTGGCCTCCACCCGGATCGTGCGGCGCGTAACTGCCCGCAGGGAGGGGTCTGGAAAGGCCAGCTCCACCGGCCGGGTCACGCCCCCGTCGAGCCCGGTCACGTCCACGAGCTCGGTGGGAACCTCCCGGAGCTGCCGCACCACACGCTCCGCCCCCTCCACCTCCACCTCCGGCGGGTCGGCCCGAATCCCCGTCACCTCGAAGCCCTCCGCGGGCGTGCCCCGGATGCGAGGCCGCACCGGCACCATCTTGCGGGTCTTGACGTCGGCCTCCAGGGTGATGACCGAAGGGGAGATGTAGGTGACCTCCACGCCCCGGGGCAGGTTCAGGCGCGAGGGGAGGATCTCGAAGCCGCTGATGCCGGGCTGGATGCCGTCCAGATCCAGCCGCACGACGAGCTGGTTGGGATTGATCGCGGCGAGCAGGCTGCGGGGTCCGTTGAGGCGCACCCGAATGGCCTCGGGTACCCGGCTGACGATGATCATCTCGGAGGGCACCCGCGTGAGCTCCAGGGGCAGCGAGAGGCTCACCTCGCTTCGGTTCTCCCCCACCACGAACATCCAAAGGAGCACCGCGAAGGCCAGGGAGAGGATCTTGAGTCCCCAGTTCTCCAGCACCGCGCCGCGAAGGAGCGTCCAGGTCACGCCCTGGCCTCCTTCGCCCCGGCCCGCGGCCGCCTGCGCGGCGAGGTCTTTCGGCTCCTGCCCGCCCCCGAGCCCGGGGGAAAGAGCTTGAGCAGCACGCGCCGCAGGGTGGCCCCGTCCAGGTGCCGGGTCAGCCGGCCGTTCAAGGCCACCGAGATGCCCCCGGTCTCCTCGCTCACGACCACCACCACCGCGTCGGTCTCTTCGGTGATGCCCAGGGCCGCCCGGTGCCGCGTACCGAGCTCCTTGTCCACGTCGAGCCGGGTGGTGAGGGGCAGGAAGCACCCGGCCCACAGGACCCGGTCGCTCCGGACGATCACCGCCCCGTCGTGAATCGGCGAGTAGGGGATGAAGACGGCCAGCAGGAGCTCCTTGGAGAGGGCGGCGTCCAGGCGCACCCCGTCTTCCACGTAGTCGCGCAGGTCGGTCTCGCGCTGGAGCACGATCAAGGCGCCGATCTTCTTGTTGGCGAGGCTCACGGCGGCCTTCATGAGCTCCTCCACCACCTGTCCGCCGTCGGCCGAGCCCTCCTTGGCCGACAGAAAGGGATTGACCCCCACATGCACCAGGGCCCGGCGGATCTCGTTCTGGAAAAGCACGACCACGACGAGGATGATCGAGGAGAGGAACGCGCTCAGGATCCAGTTGAGGGTGAAGAACTCGAAGACCTGGCTCGCCACGAAGGCCGCCACCACCACCGCCATCCCCACCAGCATCTGCAGCGCCCGGGTCCCCTTGATGAGGACAAAGATCCGGTAGATGACGAGCGCCACCAGCAGGATGTCGACCACGTCCTGCCAGCGCAGGCCGGCGGGCAGATCGCTCACCGGCTCACCCCTCCGCCCGGAGCACGGCCCAGGCCAGATCCACCGCCCGGCGGGTGGAGGCCACGTCGTGCACCCGGACGATGTGCGCCCCGTGGCTCACCGCGAGGACGGCCGCCGCCAGCGACCCCTCGAGGCGGTCCTTGGGCCGGTCGATCCCCAGCACCTTCCCGATGAAGGACTTGCGGCTCGCCCCCACCAGCACGGGGCACCCCAGCGCCCGAAACTCGGCAAGCCTCCGGAGAAGCGTGAGGTTGCCGGCGGCGTCCTTTCCGAAGCCGATGCCCGGGTCCACGATGACCCTCTCCCGGGCGATCCCCGCCGCCACGGCCCGCTCCACCCTCTCCCGCAGCCCCCGGAAGACCTCTCCCACCAGGTCGCCGTACTGCGTCTGCGCCTGCATGGTGCGCGGCGTGCCCCGCATGTGCATCACGACCAGGTTGCACCCGGTCTCGGCCACGGCGGTGGCCATCCCGGGGTCCCCCTCGAGACCGCTCACGTCGTTGACGATGGAGGCGCCCGCCGAGGCCGCGGCCCGCGCCACCGCGGCCTTGAGGGTATCCACCGAGATCGGCACCGGCACCCGCGGCGCCAGGTGCTCGATGACGGGCAGGACGCGCCGGAGCTCCTCTTCGGCGGAGATCCCCTCCGACCCGGGCCGGGTGGACTCCCCCCCCACATCCACGATGTCGGCCCCCTCCGCCACCATGGCCAGTGCCCGGTCCAGGGCCGCCCCGGGGGTCAGATAGTCTCCCCCGTCGGAGAAGGAGTCGGGGGTCACGTTGAGGGCCGCCATCACGTGGGGACGGGCCCAGAGCCGCAGCACGCCGCCACGCCAGGCGAGCTCGTGCTCCCGGGCGGCCCCCGCGAGCACGGCCTCGATCTCCGCCGCAAGCGACCGGAGCCCGAAGGGCTGGGGCCGAAGCTTTCGCACCAGGGCCCGGTGCTGCTTGCGGGTGCCCAGGATGACCACGTCGCTCCTCTCCTGGGAGCAGTTGATCACCCACCGGCCCACGGCCGCGTCGCCGCCCACCGAGAGCATCTCCTGCTTGAGGATGTTGGCTGCGGCAGACTTCAGCCCCGTGGCCTTCAGCGCCAGGAAGCCGGCCTTGTCGCGCATCTTGGCCACGCCCGCCGGGTCGGCGCCCACCCGGGCGAGCTCGGCTTGGGCTCGGGCGGGGTCCGCCAGGTCGAGGGGGCGCACGTCGTAGGGCACGATCTGCGCCTCAGAACTTGAGCTCGGCCTGGCGGCCGGATGGCGGAGCCTCCTGGGCCGGAGCCCCCCCGGCTCCCCCTTCGGGAGCGGGCGGGTGCTTCCCGGCAAGCACGATGGCCTCGATCTCCTCGGCCACCAGCACCTCCCTCACCAGCAGGGTCTCCGCGAGCTTCTCCACGCGGTCCCGGGTCCCCAGCAGGATCTGTTTGGCCCGCTCCAGGTTGTCGCTCACGATCCCCTTGATCTCCTCGTCGATGGACTGGGCGGTCTGCTCGCTGTAGTTCCGGTGGCTCGCGATCTCCTTGCCCAGGAAGATCTGCTCCTCCTCCTTGCCGAAGGTCATGGGGCCGAGCCGCTCGCTCATGCCCCACTTGCACACCATGCGCCGCGCGATCTCGGTGGCCTTCTCGATATCGTCGCCTGCCCCGGTGGTGAAGTGTCCGAGGAAGATCTCCTCCGCCGCCCGGCCCCCCAGGAAGACCGCGATGCGGTCGAGCAGGTAATCCTTGCTGTAGGTGTGCCGCTCGTCGATGGGGAGCTGCTGGGTCACGCCCAGGGCCCGACCCCGGGGAATGATGGAGACCTTGTAGATGGGGTCGGCGTGGGGGAGCATCTTGGCCACCACCGTGTGGCCGGCCTCGTGGTACGCGGTGAGGCGCTTCTCCTCGTCCGAGAGCACCATGCTGCGCCGCTCCGCCCCCATGAGCACCTTGTCCTTGGCCTTCTCGAAGTCCTCCATCGACACCGCGGTCTTTTCGGACCGGGCGGCCGCCAGCGCCGCCTCGTTGACCAGGTTCTCCAGGTCCGCCCCGCTGAAGCCCGGGGTACCCCGGGCGAGCACCGTGAGGTCCACGTCCCCGGCGGTGGGAACCTCGGCCGTGTGGACCTTGAGAATGCCCTCCCGGCCCTTCACGTCGGGCCGGGGGATGATCACCTGCCGGTCGAACCGGCCCGGGCGCAACAGGGCCGGGTCGAGCACGTCGGGGCGATTGGTCGCGGCGATCAGGATCACGCCGTCGCTGGACTCGAAGCCGTCCATCTCGACCAGGAGCTGGTTCAGGGTCTGCTCCCGCTCGTCGTGGCCGCCGCCCAGGCCCGCGCCCCGGTGGCGACCCACCGCGTCGATCTCGTCGATGAAGATGAGGCAGGGGGCGTTCTTCTTGCCCTGGGTGAAGAGGTCCCGCACCCGGCTCGCCCCCACCCCCACAAACATCTCGACGAAGTCGGATCCCGAGATGGAGAAGAAGGGCACCCCGGCCTCCCCGGCGATGGCCTTGGCCAGGAGCGTCTTGCCCGTACCCGGGGGCCCCATCAGCAGGACGCCCTTGGGCAGGCGCCCGCCGAGCTTGGTGAACTTCTTCGGGTTCTTGAGGAACTCGACGATCTCCCCCACCTCCTCCTTGGACTCGTCGATGCCCGCCACGTCGGCAAAGGAGACCTTCTGCTGATCCTGGGTGAGGAGGCGGGCCCGGCTCTTCCCGAAACTCATGGCCTTGCCGCCCCCGGCCTGCATCTGCCGCATGAAGAAGATCCACACCCCGATGAGGAGCAGCATGGGGAACCAGGAGATGAGGATCGTCATGTACCAGGGCGACTCGCGCTCGGGCTTGGCGACGATGGAGACCCCGGCCTGCCGTAGCGTCCGCACCAGGTCCGGGTCATCCGGGCTGAAGGTCTTGAAGGCGGTCTGGTCGGCGTACTTGCCGAAGACCTCCTTGCCCTGGAGGGTGACCTCCACCACCCGGCCCTGCTCCACCGCCTCGAGGAAGTCGGTGTAGGGCACCTGCTGGCGCACGGGCTCGTTTCCGGGAAAGAGCTGCAGCACCAGGAGGAAGATCATCAGGATCAGGAGCCACAGGGCCAGGTTGCGAAAGAACGGCTTCATGGGCCGGGAGGCGACCGCCATGGGGGGGTACTCCTCGGAAAGGATGCGCGATCCGGGACGGGAGAAGGGCTCGGAACAGCTTTAAGTATCACATCGGTTCGCCGGGCAACAACGGTTTTCCCGGAGAATCCGGGAGCGCCGGGCGTTCTGCGACGCGGGGGCGCCGGGAAGCCAGACCCACCCGCCGCCCCCGTCCTCTCCGCCCCAGGCCCACCCCGGGGCGAGCAGCCCCAGCACACCCTGCGCGTCGCCCACCACCAGGGCCCCGGCCCGCCGCCAGCGGGGCAGGCGGGCGTCCATCAAGAGATCCTTGACCTTGCTCCCCGCCTCCGGCCCGAGCTCCAGGCGGTCGCCGGGGCGCCGGGTCCTCGCCCAGAGCCCGCCCCCTCCCCGGTCGCCGGGCACCGCCACGGCGGGCACGCCCGGCGGCCTCCGCCGGGTCCAGCTCGGCGAGTCTGCCGCCGGGCACAGCCCCACCCCGGCCTCCGGCGCGTCCAGGCCCAGCTCCCGGGGCGCCGGGCCGTACGCCCCCGGCCGGAGAAACCAGAGCTCGCCGTAGCTCGACGCCACGGCACCCGGCCCGGGCAGGGGCGCGCGGCGGTGAGCCCGTCCGGGCGCCAGGAGCGCCTCCACGCTCTCCAGGTGCCGGGCTTCCAGAACCTCGGGGTCGCAGCCCACGGCCTCCCACGCGGCCAGGTACACGCGCCGGCGCACGGCGGGATGCACTCCGGCCAGGGCGCCGCGGGGGAAGCGCAGTCCCTCGGGCTCGCACACGGCGGCCGCGCCCAACGCCTCCCGCGCGAGCTGCGACAGACACGCGTCGTCTTCGCGGCTCGAGCGGGCGAGCCGCAGCACGGCCGCGTCCGCCCCCGGGTGCACCGCCCGAAGGGCGGGCAGCGCCGCGCGGCGCAGCCGGTTTCGAGCGAATCGGTCGGTCTGGTTGGACGGGTCTTCCCGATGGGCCCAGCCCTGCCGCCGCGCCAGGTCCTCCAGACCGGCCCGGCGCACTCCCAGCAGCGGCCTCAGGTAGGGGGGAGCCCACTCCTGCATCCCCGCGAGCCCCCGGGGCCCCGCTCCGCGCAGGAGGCGAAAGAGGACGGTCTCCACCTGATCGTCCGCGTGGTGTCCCAGGGCCACCGCCCCCAGCCCCCGGCTCGCCAGGGTCTCCTCCAGGAACCGCCGGCGCAGCCGCCGGCCCTCCGCCTGGAGCCCCCGCCCCCGGCCGAACGCGCCCGGCTCGAGACGCAGGTGGTGAAAGGCAAGCCCCAGGTCGTCCGCGAGCCTCCGGCAGAAACCGGCATCCCTTGCCGACCCTTCCCTCAGCCCGTGGTCCACGTGGGCGACCTCCAGCCGCGTTCCCGAGCCGGCGAGGCGCTGTGCCAGGAGGTGGAGGAGGCACACCGAGTCCAGCCCCCCCGAACACGCCACCAGAATCCCCCGGGCTGCGGGCCCCGCGGCCGCCCGCCCGAGGGCCTGCGCCACGGCCTCCGGGATTGACAGGTGCGCCTCCTTCGATCTATTCTTTTGCACTTTCCGCCATCCAGCGGCCCCGGAGGGCCGTCAGCGCAGGAGGCCACACCATGCTGTGCCAGACCGTGAAGAAAGACAAAGACTGCTTTTTCTGGGCCACCCAGGGGTGCTCCTATCCAGGGGGCGAGTGCCGCCACGTCGCGGAAAAGTGCGAGGGCTGCGGCCACGTGGAGGAGTGGCCGAAGGGGCAGTACTGCACCTCGTACCCTGCCCCCGAGAAGCAGTGGGGCGTGGGGCTGTGCAACATGGCCACCCACATCAAGATCGAAGAAGAGAAGGTCCAGAAGATGATGAACCCCCTCAAGGCGAGCAAGCGCGCCGCGGGCAAGAAGCGCTAGACCTCCTCCCGGCCTTCCGAAGAGGCCCGCTCCCCCTGGGGGCGGGCCTCTTTCGTGTTGCGGCCCCCGCCCACGATCCCCGCGCTCATGATGAGCTTGAACGCGTCGTCCACCGGGATCTCCAGGGACACGGCTTCCTTCTCGGGCACCAGGAGGTAGAAGCCCGACGTGGGGTTCGGGGTCGTGGGAAGGAAGACGTTCAGCACCCGCTCCCGGGTCTTGTCCTGGACCTCGCCCCGGCTCACACCGGTGACGAACCCCAGACTGTAGATCCCCTTGCGGGGGTACTCGACCAGCACCACCCGCCGGAACCGGTCCCCGTCGGGCGACAGCATCTGCTCCAGGAGCTGCTTGATCGCCACGTAGAGCGTTCGGACTACGGGGATGCGGTGGAGCACGTTTTCGTAGGCCTTGACCACCGAGCGCCCAAGGAGGTTGGCGCTCAGGAAGCCCACGACCTGGATCAGGAGCAGCGTCACGATGAGGCCCAGCCCCGGGACGCGGAAGGGCAAGTACGTTTCGGGATGGAAGAGGGGAGGAAGTACGGCCAGCACCCGATCCATGGCCCGCACGATGGCCGAGACGACGTAGTAGGTGAGCCCCAGGGGCACGATGACGAGGAGCCCCGTGAGGAAGTGCTTTCGCGTCTCGACGCGCACGTGCTTGCGAAATCTCTCGAAGAGTCCCACGCCGCCTCACTCCCTCTCGGACGCCGGCGCAGCCGCCGGCCCCCGGTGCCCATACCGGGCACCGGCCAGCCAGAGCCCCCGCACCTCTCCCCCCGCAACCGCACGCTCCCAGGGGTCCCGTCCGGACCCCAGGTCCACGGCCAGGATATCAGCCCGCCCCCCGGGCACGAGAGCCCCCCGGTCACGGAGGCCCAGCACCTGCGCAGCGCCCCGGGTCGCCGCGGTCAGGGCCTGGGCCGGGCTCCACCCGTAGTCCTCCACCGCGGCCACCACGTCGTTTCGCAGGTCCAGATCCCCCGCCGAGAGCCGGCTGTCGGTGCCCAGCCCCACCGGCGCCCCCGCCGCCAGCAGGGCCCGGCCGGGGGCCCGCGCCGCACCGAACCGCCGGTTGCTCCGGGGACACAGGATCACCCCGGCGCCGGAGGCGGCCACGGTCGCGACGTGGGACGGGTCCAAGTGTACGGCGTGGACCAGGACGGTGCCAGGCCCCAGGAGGCCGAGCCCGTCCAGCCACTCGATGGGGTGCGCGCCCGGGGCGTGGGGCGGGTCGGCCAGCAGCGGGGGGTAGAGGGTGCAGACCAGATCTCCTCCCTCCCCGAGGCAAAAGGACACCTCGTCCGCGGTCTCCGCCACGTGGGTGACGATCCTCCCCCCGCGGGCGGCGGCTTCCCGGGCGCACAGAAGGTAGGCTTGGGCGCAGGCGGTATAGGGGGAGTGGGGGGAAAGCCCCCCCAGGCGGGCGCGGCCCCGGGGCGACACGGCCAGCGCCCTCTCCACCGCCGCCGCTGCGCGGGCCGGGCGGGGGGCGATGACCTCGGGGAAGACGAGCACTTCGGGGCCGTCTTCCGGATACACCGCCCCGGGTGCCGAGAGGACGTCGGCCACGGTGCCCTGGCCGCCCTCGGCGCACGCGCGCAGTCCCTCCCGAAAACCCTTCTCCCAATCCTCGGGCGGCGCCGCCCGCTTGCGGCGGATGATCTCCAGGAGCCAGAGGGCAAACGAGCTGGCAGGGGGGACCTCCCCCAGCGCCGCGAGCTCCAGGTGGCAGTGCCCGTTGACCAGGGCGGGCAGGAGCGCGCACCCGTCCAGGTCTACCCGCAGGGCCCGGGGCCAAGCGGCCGACAGGTCCCGAGCCCTGCCCGCCGCGACCACGCGCCCGCCGGACACGAGAAGGGCCCCGCCCTCCACGGGGGGGCCCTCCATCGGGATGAGCCAGGGGGCCGTGAGCAGCAGCGGGACGCTCAGGCAGCCCTCCGGTGCGCGATCCGGTTGGCGGCGTCCACGTATACGAGGCTTGGCTGCCAGTTGTGGGCGACCGCGTCGGGCACGGTGCCAAAGCACGCGATGATGACGATGTCGCCCAGGGAGACCTTGTGGGCCGCCGCCCCGTTGAGGCAGATCTCCCCGCCCCCGGGAGCCCCGGGGATGGCGTAGGTCTCGAACCGCTCCCCGTTGTTCACGTTGTAGATGCGCACCTCCTCGTAGGGAAGGATGTCGGCCGCGTCCATGAGGTCGCGGTCGATGGTGATGCTCCCCTCGTAGTGGAGGTCGGCCCCGGTTACGGTGGCGCGGTGGATCTTGCCCTTGAGCATGCATCGGTTCATGGTCTCGGCTCCCTCTTCGGCGCCCGGGGCGCCACCAGTACGCGATTGTCGATGAGGCGGGTGGTCCCCGCGAAGGCGGCCAGGGCCAGGAGCGCCCGGGGAGCGGCGCTCTCCATCGGCTCGAGGGTCTCGGGGTGGCGCACCTCGGCGTAGTCGACCCGAAGCCCCGCCCCCTCGAGCACGGCCCGGGCCGATGCCTCCAGCGCCGAGGGCCGCTGTTCTCCGGTGTCAACCAGCTCCTGGGCCCGGGCCAGCGCCCGGAAGAGGCCCAGCGCGCTGCGGCGCTCCTCGGCCGAGAGGTAGGCGTTGCGGCTCGACATCGCCAGCCCGTCGGGTTCCCGCACCGTGGGAACCCCTTCGACGGCCACGGGCAGGTCCAGGTCCGCGGCCATGCGCCGGACGACCTGGAGCTGCTGGTAATCCTTCTCCCCGAACACCGCCACGTCGGGCTCGACCGCGCAGAAGAGCTTGGCCACCACCGTCGCCACCCCGCGAAAGTGCCCGGGCCGCCGGGCTCCGCACAGGGGCTCGCAGAGGCGCTCCACCGCCACGAAGGTCTGGAACCCCGCCGGGTACAGCTCGCCCGCCGACGGGGCAAAGACCACGTCCACCCCCTCGGCCCCCAGGAGCTCGCAGTCGCGCTCCAGCGCCCGGGGGTACCGGTCGAAGTCCTCCCCGGGGCCGAACTGGGTGGGGTTGACGAAGATGGAGACCACGACGAAGTCCGCCAGCTCCCGAGCGCGCCGCACCAGCACCAGGTGCCCCTCGTGGAGGCATCCCATGGTGGGCACCAGGGCCACCCGCCTCCCCTCGGCCCTGGCCGCCCGCGACGCCCCCCGCACCGCACGCACCGTGTCCACCCTATCCAATGCCGCCTCCCCAAAACGAAGATCGCGCCCGCCGGCAGGCCGGGGGCGCGAGATCGCTGCGCGGGCGCCGTCGGGCGGCCCCGCGGGGAGTGGCGTCCGCACCTGGGCGGACCACCCCTCCTCGATCCATTCCCCGTCCCGGTCCGGCCCAGCCGGATCCAAGCGGTGCCCAGAAGGTGCCACATCGAAGCTCCGGACGTCAAGCGGCCGCTTCGCGCCTCCCGTCCATTGCCTCATGGTCTGCACATTTGGAGCGCGCGAGGAGGTGCGCACCCATCATGAAGCGCCCTTAGACTGAACTGCTCTGCTGCAGCAGAAGGGCAGCCGGGAGCTGGGCCATCCGCTCGTCCAGCGCGAGGGTGAACAGGTCCGCACGGCGGTAGTCGTCGGCGATGAGGCGGTCCAGGAGGCCGCAGCCCCCTTCGGCCTCGAGGGCGGCCAGGACGGAGGCGCCGTTGAGAGGCGAGACGATCCCGCTGTTGAGCACGTCCGTGAGGGCCGTCCGCGCCTCCCCCCTGGACACGCCGTAGTGGTGCTGCACGGCCACGTACGCTTCGCCCACGACCTGGTTCGAGGCGAACACCTCTGCCCCGCCCTGCACCAGCGCGGTCAGGGCGGCGACGCACTGACGGAAACCCTCCTCGGGATCCCCGGTCAGAAGGCGGACGAGGATGGAGGTGTCAATCCCGAAGCGCCGAGTCATGGTCCTGGCCGCGGAAGGCTTCGAGGTGGAACGTTCCCGCGCCGCGCCGGAGCTTGCCTCGCAGCGGCGCCAGCCTGGACGGGTCCACCTGCTGTGGCCGAAGCAGGAAACCCTCCGCGCTCTCCAAGAGTTCCAGCCGGTCCCCGGGCTTCACCCCAAGGGCCTCCAGAACCTGGGCCGGAAACGTGACCTGCCGTTTGGCGGTGACAGCCCGGTCGTCCGGCAGACCTGGGGCATCGCGAGGATCGGTCGCGCCTTGAGCGCCTCGTGGACCCGAAGGGCCGAGCCCGCCCGGCGTCCGCTCGACTCCACGTTCGCCCGATCCGTCGAGGAAGGGGTGGATCGTCTCGAACTGGACGTGCGCGAGACCGGCCCTCACCAAGACGGGCAGCCCATCGCCTTCCCCATGAAGAAAGCGCTCGAGCGCCGCCATGCAGTCCGGCACCACCGTGTGCGGCGGGGGGACGAAGACGGCGTTTCCGGGTCGGGTGCCACCGATCCAGTTCTGGGATCGACGGAACTCCCCGGGATCCTTCGCGCTGCCGCGACCCCGCGAGAGCAGCACGCCGTGGACCTCGCGGATCAGCCGATTGGAGAGAGGAAAGCCTTCCCGCAGGCGGTCCAGCCCGTGCTCCAGCGCCGCGACGCAGTTCGACACCTCGACCACGTCGTCCAGGGGAACACCCGGGGCCTCGTCCAGCTCGAAGAGCAGAAGGTCCGACAGCGACGACTGCGTGCCTTGGCCCTCCCGGTGGCCTTGGCGCGCCATCAAGAGTTCGACGTGTGTCGTCAAGCAGTCAGGGGCGTACCCTGTGACCGGACGGAGTCCCCTAGGACCGGATGGGCTCACGTCTTGGGGAGGAGAGAGAGGAGCTCTTCGGCCGTGACGATGGAGCACACGAACCGGCCTGCCAGGCTCAGCAGGTCTCGGTGGCCGGTGACGAGGTAGTCCGCTCTTCCCGCCGCTGCCAGCTCGAGGAACGGCCGGTCAAACGGGTCTCGGCAATCCGGGGTCTTCGGTGGGGACTGCGGGACGCGAACCGTGGTGCAGTGCGGAAGG